>MNZK01000107.1 GCA_001873635.1 Porphyromonadaceae bacterium CG2_30_38_12
TTACGACAAAGATAATTGCGTCAATTTAATCCCAAAAGATGGGGGTAGCGGGAGGGATACTATTTAACAAACTACTATTAATGCAAAAAACCGCTTTTAGAATTATTTTCAAAAGCGGTTTTTTTTGTTTTGTGAAAAGCTAATACTTTTCCATTAAAAATAAATATTCCTGGTATTTACCATCACTATTTATCCATTCGTTAGTCCAGCGCATATTCCCCATTACGTTTTTCTTGTAATCTATTTCAATGGCTTTCAGCAATTTACCCGAGCCGAAAATAATATCATTCAATTCTCCTTTTGTAGCCTTTCCACCCGAACTGTACGAAAGTAAAATATAATGCGACCGAGTTTTTCGGATTAAATCATCCAATGCTTTCATGGCTAAAAAATGTCCATCTGTATCTTTCCTAAATTCTTCAAAAACAGAACTCTGAACTCCATCGCGAGAGTCTTCGCGGCGGTTGGCTTTTCCAAAAATCGTGGGTTTATCGTTCTGAATTACAGTGGTCCAAATGTGGTAATACGAGTTGTACCGCACCCTGCTTGGCGGCATTTTTTGGTTGTTCGACCCATAAGGCGGGTCGAAATACACAAAATCGTATTCTTTTTTGGCAATGGTATCGAAAATATCCGCCTTGATTACCGTATTATTTCCACTGTGCGAAAATCGTTTGGGCAATTCCAGTTTCAATTCTTTGTACGAGCGCGGCGACCAATCTGAAAGGTATGCCACAAAATGTCCCAGTGTGCTATCTACCTTATCCAATGCCAGCATCAAACTGGTCAGCAATACACATTTATCTGCCCAAACCAAATCCAGTTGGTCAATTTCGTCGCGAATAGCATCGAGTTTTCGGGTATTTTTTGCCTGAAATGGGCGTTTTAGAACCGCTTCTTCGCCACCATAATGCTCTGTAAACCAACCATCGTAACCGGTCAAATTATTTAAATGCCCGATAATTTCTTTATAAAATGCATCCGTTTTTTCCGATTTCAAATAACAGCTTGCAAACACCTCCGACCATGCCGAAACATCGTTTGCCGTAGTATCATAACCTTTTTGCGCAAAAGCCTGCGCCACCCGTGTAGAACCGCTAAACCCATCCAACACCGTGCGCACATCGTCCAAGTCCGCCAATATTTCCATAATGTATGGAATTATTTTTAGTTTGGAACCAGCGTATTTTACGCCTTGGGTTTGCATAGCAGGTTTAAGCATTCTTTTTTTTGAAATTTCAGCTTTGATAAAATTAATAAATTAAAAGCTTGCTGTATATCCGAATCGAAAACAACATCGCTGGCTTTGAAAACTAAAAACTCGAATGTAAAGGATGCTTTCATATTTTCTAATTCATATAACTGACTTAAGATGCTAAAAATATCATTTTCAACAAGATATAAATTAAATATTTCTACTATTTCCTCCTTTAGAGTTTAAGGGCAAGTTTTACACATCCTCTTCCACAACCAAATTGTCTATAATAAACATCTGCCTGTCAGACGTATTTTTGCCCATATAAAATGAAAGCAAGTCCTGCACCGCATCTTCTTTTTTAAGCGTAACTTGGTCGAGTCGGATATTTTGACCTATGAAGTGTTTAAATTCGTCGGGAGATATTTCGCCAAGCCCTTTAAACCTAGTGATTTCAGGATTTGCTCCTAATTTAGCGATAGCTGCCAAGCGCTCTTCATCGGAGTAGCAATATACGGTTTCTTTTTTGTTTCGTACTCTAAAAAGGGGCGTTTGGAGAATGTAAACATGACCCTTTTTGATCAAGTCGGGAAAAAATTGTAAGAAAAATGTAATCAATAGCAAACGAATGTGCATACCATCCACATCGGCATCGGTTGCCACAATTACTTTGTTATAACGCAAGTTGTCTATTCCATCTTCGATATTCAACGCCGCTTGCAGCAGGTTAAATTCCTCGTTTTCATACACAATCTTTTTTGTTAAACCATAGCTATTGAGTGGCTTGCCTCGCAAGCTAAACACAGCTTGCGTGTTTACATCACGGCTTTTAGTGATAGAGCCACTTGCCGAATCGCCCTCGGTAATAAAAATAGAAGACGCCTCCATCGCAGTATTTTTAGCGTCATCCTTGGATGGAAGGTCGTTGTAATGCGCCCTACAATCGCGTAACTTTTTGTTGTGCAAGTTTACTTTTTTAGCCCGCTCACGGGCTAATTTTGTTACCCCGGCAATGGCTTTGCGCTCCTTCTCCGAATCTACAATTTTTTGCAACATCACTTCAGCAATTGAAGCATTACGGTGCAAAAAGTTATCTAACTCTTTTTTCAGAAAATCAGAAATAAACTTATTAACCGACACGCCACTCGTAGGCGACATATCGCGGGAGCCCAATTTTGTTTTTGTTTGGCTCTCGAAAACAGGTTCCTCCACGCTGATAGAAACAGCTGCAATGATACCGTTACGAATATCAGTAAGCTCTTGGTTTTTATTGAAAAACTCCTTAATAGTACGTGCAATAGCTTCGCGAAAAGCGCTTTGGTGCGTTCCACCCTGCGTTGTATGCTGTCCGTTCACAAACGAATAATATTCCTCGCCATATTGGTCGCTGTGCGTAAATGCAACTTCAATATCCTCACCATACAGGTGCACAATGGGATAAAGAGGCTCCGAAGTCATGTTTTCGTTGAGCAAATCGAGCAAGCCATTTTTGGATAGAATTTTCTTTCCATTAAAATTTATCGTTAAGCCTGTATTGAGGTAAGCATAGTTACGCAACATAGTTTCGATAAACTCTTCTTTATAAACATAGTCTGTAAAAAGCGTGTTGTCGGGCACAAAATAAATGTAGGTACCACGGTCGGTGCTTGTATCTTCTTGAATGTCGCTATCGGCAACTAACTTTCCACACGAAAATTCAGCTCTGCGCGCGTGCCCATCGCGGAAACTTTGCACAACAAAACTTGATGAGAGTGCATTTACCGCTTTAGTTCCAACACCATTGAGCCCAACTGACTTTTTAAATGCTTTGGAGTCGTACTTGCCACCCGTATTCATAATGGAAACAGCTTCTATCATTTTACCCAACGGAATGCCACGCCCAAAATCGCGCACTTCTGCATGTCCATCTTTAACGAGCACATCAATGTTTTTACCTGCGCCCATGCGATACTCGTCGATGCAATTGTCCAGCACTTCCTTGAGCAGCACATAAATACCATCGTCCACATGTGTGCCATCGCCCAATTTTCCAATATACATTCCTGGTCGGCGACGTACATGCTCCAATCCCTCGAGCGTAATGATATTGCTGTCGCCGTAATCAACGGATGCTTTAACTAATTCGTCTTCCATATTCAATTTATCTTGCAATCCAACTTTCGGGATTCATCAAAGTGCGTCCTTTCCAAAGTTGAAAATATAATTCCGATTTATTATCGTTATCGCTATCGGTAAAGACGCGCCCAATGGATTGTTTGGCAGAGACCTTATCGCCTACATTCACATAAATATCTGTGAGATTGGCATATACTGTTCGGTATTCGCCATGCTGAATAATCACGGCATTGTTAGTCCCTGGTATTGTAAAGCGTTGTGTAACCACGCCGTCAAACACAGCACGTGCATTAGTGCCCGCAGGAGTTTGGATGTAAATACCTTTATTGTTGGTTGTTACGTGCTTCAAAACAGGATGCTCGTGAATGCCAAAATGACCACTAATAAAACCATTGGCAGTAGGCCAAGGCAAGCGTCCCTGATTGGCAGCAAAATTTCCTGAAATAAGCGTTTCCTCTTTGGTTAATGCCGAAACTTCCTTGTTTGACGATGGCTTTCGTGCTTCAATTTTAGCTTTTGCTTCGGCTTTATTGGCTTCCGTTGCAGCCAATTTTGCTGCTGCAATAGCTTTTGCTTCGGCTTTTTGAGCTGCCTTCAATGCATCGCGAGCAGCCTTGGTAGATGCAGCTGCATTTTTTGCTTCTGCCAAACGGCGTTTTTCGGCAGCCTTCTCAGCAGCTATCTTTTTTTTCTGTTCTTCTGCCCTTTTGGCTTCGGCAATGCGCTTGGCTTCTAAAGCCTTTTGGGTGAGCTGTTGTTGCTTTTTCACAGCGGCACGTTTTGCATCTGCTTTTTTAATTTCGGCAGCTATTATCTTAGCAATCTTAGCGTTCAGTGTAGCTGCTTTTTTCTGTTGCTTTTTCAAATCAGCCCGCAATTTGCCTTCCTTTTTTTTCAGGTCGGTAAGCAAAACTTTCTCTTTTTTCTCATCTTTAGTCAGTTTCACTGCCTCGGCTTGTTTCTGCTTTAACACAACTACTTTTGTGTTTTTATTCTGAGTTAAGCTATCACTCTTCAAGGTGATTTGAGTTTTTACTGATTCAATCTTATGAACCTGCTTCTTTCTATAATTTTGATATTCTGAAAGATAACGAAGCCTTCGGTAAGATTGGTCGAATGTTTCGGCAGAAAGCACAAACATAATTTTGGAGTAAATGCTACGGTTTATATGCGCCTCCTGAACTAATTTGGCATAATCTTTTTTTAGTATCGTTAAGCGATTTTCAAGCATGCGTTTTTCCTGATTTAAACGACCCACTTCGCTATCCAACTGAACAACTTCGGTCGTAATATTTTTAATCAGTGTTTTTCGTTCTTTGATATTACTATTGATAATGTTCAATTTAGTAAGCGAACTACGCTGCGACTTTTTAGTGTCGTTCAGCATTTTATTGGTAGTTTCGAGCGTTTTCAGTGCCCGCTTTCGCTGTGCTTCGAGTTCTTTTACGCTTTGTGCCGGCAAGGGAAGAGTAATGCACAAAAGCAGAAGAAATATTAGTTGTTTAATGTTCATATCTTGCTTATTTCTTAATTATTTAAATTATTTCAATTGCCCAAAGTGGCAAATTTGTCATCCAACTTTCGGCTTTGTAATCAGCCATCGATGTACGTATTGCCTCGTCCGGGTTGTATTTCTGACAGAAAAGTTTGAAGCTTTTGGCACGTAAATTCTCGCCAGATTTTACTTCAATTGGTATAATTTTACCCTCGTTTTGAATTACAAAATCCACTTCCGAAGTGCTTCTGTCATTTGTCCAATAACCTATAAACCGATTGCTTTTGAGTCGAAGTTGTTGTATTACAAATTGTACGGCAATAGCACCATTGTATTGTTGCATTAACGAATCTCCGTTCAGTAAATTCGCAATATCTATATTTGCTAATGCAAACAAAAGCCCCGTGTCGTGTAAAAAAAGTTTGAACGAACCTAAATCCTGAAATGCGATTAAGGGCATTTCGGGTTTGCTAATTCGATGACATTTCACGAGCAACCCTGCATCGGTAAGCCACTGAATTGCCAATTCAAAATCTTTGGCACGTGCTCCCTCACGTATTTGACCATAAATAAACTTTTTATTTTCCTTTGCAAGCTGCGATACAATACTTTGCCAAACCATTCGGATGCGCGGAACAATTTCGAAAGGAGCATGTTTCGAAAAATCGCCTTCGTACGATAACAATATCCTATTTTGAACAAACCGCACTTTCTGAAAATCGTTTGTTTCAATGTAAGTTTGTACCACTTCGGGCAATCCGCCTACAAAAAAATAATAGCGTAAAATTTCGTTTAATTTGGTTTTGAAAACCGACAATAAAGTCCAATCTTGTTGATGAATAGCCTCTTTCAGTCGCTCCTCGCCAATTGCTACTAAAAATTCGGAAAAGGACATGGGCTGCAAATCCAAAAAATCGACTTTACCTACCGGAAACGATTCATGTTTGTGAAATGCAATACCCAATAACGGACCAGCTGCAGCAACATGATATTCGGGAGCATTTTCGTAGAAATATTTTAATACGGTGACTCCTCTATCTGCCGCTTGAATTTCGTCAAAAATCAGCAATGTTTCTTCAGGGATAATATTAATTTTGGTAGTAATTTCTAAGGTTGAAATTATCCGTTTTATATTAAAGTCATCTTTAAATAATGTTTGTAAATGCGGCGAATCTTCAAAATTTACATATACAAAGTGCTTATAGGCTGTTTTGCCAAACTCTTTCAGCAACCACGTTTTACCTACCTGACGAGCTCCACGCACAATTAATGGTTTGCGCATCGAACTCATTTTCCATTGTTGTAACTCTGTCAGTTTATCTCTATACATAACGTTATGTTGTAAAAAGTGTAGTATGAATACATTTTTTACGTGATAAATATGTGATTCTCAATATTTCTCACTTATTCAACAACTGATTTATGTCAGCAACTGTATACTTCGAAGGGTCAATTTTCGTAAAACTAAGTTCATTATCAAAAACTGCTTTCGAAATTTTAAAGTCGAATTTCACATTCTGTTTCGTGTTTGTAGCCTCAATATTAATTACTTGCGGAAAAACTAATTTGTCGATTTGAATAAAATTGCTGTATGCAACACGCATTTGATAATCAGAATTCACAGCTTTAAGTTCTTGCCTTTCGATGCGGTCGGTTGAATTCGATAGTATTTGCTGCAACATTTCAGTGGTTTTATACTCAATAACATTCAGGTTATCAACACTTTCAGCTTTTTTGCAATTTAGAAAATCAGGCTGTGTAGTACCAACAGTAAAAAAGCGGTTCGAGAGGATTGCTTGTAAATCGGAAAAACCGACTGTTAAGCCAAATTTCGTTTTAAAATAGGCAAAGGGCACAGGATAAAGCCTTTTATTTATTTTGTCGTAAACTAAAAGGCTATCCTTATTGATTTCAACTTTAAACATTTCGAATCCCATAAAGGGTTGAATAGAAACATGAATTGCCGAATCAGCGCGTATTTTACAACTTGCTGAGGTGTTGAATTTTCGTCCGCCAACCTCCACAGCCACCGACATTTTACTCACATTGGCAGTAGTAAACACAGGCTCGGCTTGTCGAATTTTATCAATCTGCTCCATCAATTTACGGTCAACATTGTTTGGTTGAACCAAGGCTTTTTTGCTTTTACAAGCTGTAAAGGATATTGCAATAAGCAATACAGCAAAAATATAATTTGTTTTTTTACTTTTCATTTTTCTTTAATAATTCAGTAAGGTTTTCTATTTTCTGTTTCAAAGCATCCGTTTTATTTTCAGTTTCGTAAGCTTTTTTCCAAATTTCGATTGCTTTTTTCTCATTTCCGGTTTTAAGCAAAATGTCGCCGTAGTGTTCGTACATAACGCCCGGGTCTTGTTTTCTATCTATATTATCAATGGCGCGCTCTATGTAAAATTTAGCCAACGAATAATTTCCTTGTTGGTAAAAAATCCAAGCATAGGTATCTAAATAGGTACTGTTTTTGGGTTCTTTTTCAATGGTCTTTGCACTTAAACTTTCAGCTTTTTTCAAATTCTGATTTTTCTCCGAAAGATAATAGGCATAATTATTCATTACATATATGTTGTTTGGGTTCGCTTTCAAAGCATTCTCGTAGGCGACAAAAGCCTGCTCGGTACTGTCCATTTTGTAATGCACATCACCAATTTGAGCAAAATAGTCGCTTTTAGCAGGTTCTTCGGCAGGGTCTTTCACAAGCGAAATGGCTGTTTTATTGGCAAGTAGCGCCGCAGGAAAGTTTTTTAACTGTGTGTGAGCAATTCCTTCGTAAAAGTAGAACTGATGTACATCAGGGAACGCCACAATAGCACGTTTGCAGGTTGTTAAAAGCTGATTGAAGTTTTGTTCGCCCAGGCGCGTTTGAATCATTTCAAACCATGTTTGTTTGTTTTTAGGATTAATGGTCAGCATTGTTTCGTACATTTCGATTGCTTCGGAGCCGCGTTTGCGAAACTGCAGAAAAGTAGCATAATAATCATACACTTTTTCCTCCAGCGGATAACGCTCGATAAGCAACTTGAAAAGTGATTCCGACTCGTCTAATTTAACCGTGTCACGCACCAAATCTTTCACATAATCGCCTAAAATAGTAATTTTTTGTTCTACCTCCAGCCCATCCATTTTGAGTGCTTTCACAATATTTCTGGTAGCATTTTCAGTATCGCCTTTAGCTTTGTAGTAGTCCGAAAGTGAAACATAAACAAAAGGATTTTCAGGTTCATTTTTCACTACCTCTTGATAAATCTCAAAAGCTTTCTCAGGTAATTTTTGGTACATAAAAATGTCGCCGCGTAAAACCTGATAACGCATTTCGGTAGGAAATTTGGCTGCCAGCTTATCAATTTCGGCTATCGCTTTTTTGTTTTGCTTGAGTGCTAAGTATAAATTAAATTTTTCCATGGAAGTAGCAACATCCACTCCGGCAATACTTTCTAATTTATTAAAGGAAGCAATTGCTTTTTCGTACTGATTAGTTTGCTTATAAAGCGTGCCCTGAATACTAAAAATGTCCTCCTTTTCGGGGAAATACTTCTCAAGATTCAACGCCACTTCTACGGCTTTGTTTCGTTGCTTTATGGAGGAATAAATTGAGATGAGCCGCACACCATACCACCAGTTCGATTTGTCCGACTGATAAGCTTTCTCGCTTCCTTTGAGAGCCTCAGCGTTCAACCCGCCTAAGGCATAAAGCTGACCCAACTCGGCTTGCAAGCCACCATCCACCGAGTCGATACTTTCGCACATCCGAAATGTTTCGATTGCCTGATCGAACAATCCCTCTTCTTTCTGACGAATGCCCTCAAAGAAAAGCGTTCTGAATTTAGTCTCATCGCTTTGCGACAGTTGTTTGGATGGTATAGAAACCTCCGGTAGCTTTTTTGAAGCCGAACAAGCTTGAAGAAAAGTGATAAATAAGAAAATATAAAAATAGGATTTATTTGTTTTCAATTTCATTTTTTTTACCGGATTGCAAAGAGAGGTAAATTAAGTTCAGTTTTTCCCGGTATGACCAAATCCGCCACCACCACGTTCGGTATCACCCAACACTTCTGTTTCAATCCACTGCGCTTGCTCGTGCTTTGCAATTACCATTTGACATACGCGCTCACCGTTGTGAATAACAAATTCCTGCGCTGAGAGATTAACGAGGATAACACAAATTTCGCCTCGATAATCAGCGTCAATAGTACCTGGTGAGTTAAGCACCGTAATACCATGCTTGAGTGCTAAGCCGCTACGGGGACGAATTTGAGCTTCGTAGCCCACGGGCAATTCGATGAATAAACCAGTAGGTATAAGCCTACGCTCTAAGGGTTTGAGAGTAACAGGCTCGGTAATATTTGCTCGCAAATCAAGTCCAGCTGCCGATACACTGGCATATTCGGGCAGTCCATGTTGGGAATGGTTTATAATATTTACTTCCATTTAAAAGCTCCGTTTTTATTTGAATAGCCACAAAAATACAATTTTTTTAATGAAATAAATCTTTGTGATTACAAGGAAAAAACGAATTAAGCTTTTTTATTGAAATTATCAGCAAGCTGGGTATTGTAGGTTATTTTTTCAGTTCAATAAAATTTCTACCGAAAATGGTGGTAAAACTATTTTTAGTTGGTTCAATTTTGTTGTAAACTGATTTTTAAAAATAGCATTGAGATTGTTCGCATTGAGCATTTGAGGCAAATTAATGTCAAAACGATAGGCTTGCGATGAATTATTAATAAACACAATGGCTTCTTTATCAAAGTATTTACGCGCGTAAACCCAGGTTAGAGGCTTGGTTTGTATAGTCAAAAAGTCACCATAAAGCAACACCAGATTATCTTTACGCAGATGTGTGAGCATTGCAACACTATTCCAGAGATTTTTCTCACGTTTGTTCCAGCCCGTAAAGCGCATCATTTGCCTACAGTCGGGATCATTAGCACCTGTCATTCCAATTTCGTCGCCATAATATATGACCGGAATACCCGGTATGGTCAGATTAAAGGCATGAAACAACAGTAGTTTATCGTAAGCAGTTGAATCCGTTATACCAATTTTTCGTTTCCAACCTGCAGCTTTCGTATCTTCGCCAGGGATTAAGTCGCCCGAAGCTTGAGCCATAAAACGTGGTTTATCATGATTTCCTGATATATAGCCCATTAAATTGTGTGTTCCGAAAATTGACATACTTGAGCGAAACACATCCTGCACACGAGTTAAATCGCCACCACCACTGCCGGCAAAAGTCGTATTGGCAATGTCGTACACATTAAAATCAAACTGCCCATCAAGCATGCCAGTAGTAAGGTAACTGGCTATTAATTTGGAACTTCCGTAAGTTTCTCCGATTTGGTAAGGCGCTTTTCCATGCAAGGTACGTTTCATTTTCAACGTGAGTAATCTCCAAAATTCTTCGTTAATATGCTTGCAAGCATCGTGGCGAAAACCATCAATTTGAAACGTTTTCAACCAATAAAGCGCCGAATCCGTCATCATGTCAACAACTTTCGGATTTGAATAATCCAAAGAAGGCATAAAGGTATCAAACCAAGTTGTAAGGCGATACTCATCCCATTTAGCAACATTCAGACTACCATCGGGCAAATAGAGTTCAGTGGCAAACTCAGGATGCTTTTTGAATAGTGGGTGTGCCTCGTGAACGTGATTCGCTACATAATCCAGTAAAATATTTAGTTGGTGAGCATGCGCTTTGGAAACCAGTGCTTTGAGTTCGTCGTTAGTACCGAACCTGAAATCAACCTTCGACGACGAAATAGGCCAGTAGCCGTGATAACCCGAAAATTTGGTTTTTCCAATCTCCGAATAGCCATAAGGCTCTATTGGGTTTTGATTTAAAGGCGAAATCCAAAGTGTGTTCACTCCTAATTTCTCGAAATATCCATCCGAAATCTTTTGCTGCAAGCCAACTAAGTCACCACCCCAAAAATCAACTTTCGGATTTACATCTGGACGATTCAATGGTTTGTCATTTAATTTATTAGCATTCAGAAAACGATCCACTAACATAAAGTACATTATTTGAGAATGCTTGTCGTTTCGTGTTAATTGGGTGCTTTTGGTGAGTACCTCTCCATCTTGAAGCGGTATCAAAATGTCGTTACTTACGCCAAATTCGTTAATTGCCCAAACGCGAATATGTGAGCGCGAAACTTCCTTCGCTTCAGCAGGGATTGCAATGCTAAGTTCATTCAACTTTAGCTGAATAAACTGATCGGGTAAGCGGTAATTTTGCCAATAAGCAAAAACTTCTTTCAACGAATTTATTGTTGTCAATGTGATTGACTTTTTGCCAAACTTATTCGTAAACAAAACTGGGAATGAATCATTTTTACCCTTAATTTGAAGAATCGAATTAAACTTTCCAAAACCATTGTCCACTCTATTTGGGTTGGTAGGGTCGTGGTTTTGGTCACCGTCAATTAATAATTGATATAAATACGAACCTGGACTTAAGTTCATCGAAATTTCATACTGCCCCTGCTTATTTAGTTTCAGGTCAGACATACGGCTGGGCGTCCAATCATTCATTTGACCTGCAATCTGCACTTTCTTATACTTTTCCCCTTGCGCATCAAACAAAAAAAGGAAATCCACCTTATCCGTTTTGCGACAGGGAACTGAATAAGCAACAGCCTGAATCCAAATACGGACATCCACAAACTGCTCCATACCTTTATCCACCAGCAACCGAGCAGACAATTTATCTTTAGCCATGTCAATTTTCAAAAATGGAGAGGTAGAAGTTACTGAATCAATCGTAGCTGGGTCTAAAATAAAATCTTGCAAAAAAAGCTTGTTTTCTCCCACTTCGAGTGTAATCAACGAATTAAGATTGATTGAATTTTCGTTATCCACAGATAAATTCAACGTAGGTTGACATGCACCAAACAAAGCAGATACAATGATTAATAGAAGGTGTTTTTTCATCTGTTTAAAAGTATTATTACCAGCCCTAATGTATGAATTTGAACAAGTATATTTTGTTAATAATTTTCAAAAATACTAATAAGACAAATAGCAAGATGCATTTTGAAAAAAAAATACGATTTTTTTTTATGCAATCGATTTAGAAATTAAACTCATAAAAAAATTGTAGCTTATCGTTTCATTTTTAATCCATCTTTTAGAATTGAATCGATTTGTTTGAATCAATACTCTCTAAAAACTGGAAACATAAAAACAATTTCGCTACTTTTTGTATGCTCAGTGACAGTAATTTAAACTTGTAGTAAGTCATAATTATAGAAATTTTATTTAAAATAAAAAATGAAATAGCATAAAATCTTTTTCAAATGATACACTTTCGATGTATTACAATAATATAAGAACAAAAAAAGAATCATAATAAAAAACTTACACTAAATTAATTCTAAATTTAAG
>MNZK01000080.1 GCA_001873635.1 Porphyromonadaceae bacterium CG2_30_38_12
CTGTCATATATCATAAATAATACTAAGATTGAGGTCAGAAAGGCACGTAAGAAGCAAGAATCACCACATAATCTATTCGGAAATTGGACAGCTGAAAAAGATTTTGAACAGCTTTTGATAGATTATAATTAGCTAAGTAGCTGAATATATGTATAATGATGTTTTGTTAATGCACTTTTAACTAATTGTTCGGACAGCTATGAATTTGGATATTGTAATTTCGGTTGGGTATCGGGTGAATTCTATCAATGCAACCCAATTTCGTATTTGGGCAAATAGCATTTTGAAAGCATATCTTATGAAGGGTTATGTGTTAAATAGTAGGATAGACCGCATTGAGAAAAAGATAATTGAGCACGACCAAAAATTTGATTTATTGATTAAAACTTCATTGCCTCCAAACGAGGGGATTTTTTACGATGGTCAAATTTTTGATGCTTGGAAATTTACAAGCGATTTGGTAAAATCAGCCAACAAATCAATCGTATTGATAGATAATTACATAGAAGAAAGCGTGTTGCACCTAATGGCAAAACGAAATAAGGGTGTAAAAGCAACTATTTACACGTCTAAAATTTCGGAACAGCTGCAACTCGATGCGGAAAAATTTAATGCTCAATACGAGCCTATCGAGCTAAAAACGTTTACAAAATCGCACGACCGATTTTTGATAATCAATAACAAAACGGTGTATCATATCGGAGCTTCGCTCAAAGATTTGGCGAAAAAATGGTTTGCTTTTTCGAAAATTGAATTGGATGCAAATGAAATGATTCATAAACTAAAAAATACAAAATAATGGAAACAACAAGACAGGAAAAAATAGCGCGTATGCTACAGAAAGAATTGGGAGAAATTTTTTTATTGTATGCACGTGAATTGCACGGCACGCTTATCACGGTAACTTCAGTTCGAATAAGTCCCGATTTAGGAATTGCTCACACGCATTTAAGTATTTTCCCAAGCGATCGAGTGAAGTTAGTATTGGAAAAAGTAAACGCCGACATCAAATCCATTCGATATGATTTGGGCAAAAGGGTAAGAAATCAATTGCGCATAGTTCCAGAGTTATATTTTCATAACGATGACTCGTTGGATTATCTTGAAAACATTGATAATTTACTCAAGCAAGATCCACCTTCACCACTAACCATAGCTCCTGAAGGGGAATAAAATCAGCATGGCAGTAGGAACTAATTTAACCCATAAATTAAGCGAGCTATCCTTTACATTTAGTATAGCTCGTCGCTACTTGTTTTCGAAGAAATCGCACAATGCAATTAATGTAATAAGCGGCATTTCGGCAACTGGCGTTGCTATTGGCACCCTGGCATTGGTCGTTGTGTTGTCGGTTTTCAATGGGTTTGAATCTTTGGTAACTGATATGTTTTCAAACTTCGATCCCGATTTACGTATCAGTTTAGTACAGGGTAAATCATTTGAAAACAACACAGCTCAATTTGAACAAGTAAAAAAATTAGCAGGAATAGCCGTTTACACCGAAGTTATTGAAGAAAATGCCTTAATACGATTCAAAGACAAACAACTACCAGCAACCATTAAAGGCGTTTCCGAAAATTTTGCTACCCTTACGAACATAAATAGCATCCTTTATGATGGGAAATTTGAATTGTATGATGGTGCATTTGAACGGGCTGTGGTTGGTATTGGCGTGGCAAGCAAGGTAGGATTAGGTGCCCATTTTATTGATCCTCTTTATATTTATGCCCCAAAACGTGGAAATAAAATCAATCTGTTGAGACCTGAAAACTCATTCAACCAGTCAGCATGTTTTGTGTCAGGTATTTTTTCAGTTCAGCAAGCACAATATGACGACAATTACGTACTTATTTCACTGAAACATGCACGTGAATTATTTGATTACAAAGCAAATACAGTTACAGCAATTGAAATTAAATTAATAAATCAAAAAGATAAAGAAACTAGTAAAAATCAGATTTCTAACATTCTTGGAACTAATTATAAAGTACTGGATAGTTATGAACAACAAGCAAGTTTTTTCAATATTATGAAAATTGAAAAATGGATCACATTTTTAATTTTGTGTTTTATACTAATGATAGCAAGCTTCAACATTATTGGTTCTTTATCTATGTTGATTATTGATAAAAAATCAGATATACAAACATTAAAAAGTCTGGGAGCTAACAATCAATTAATAAAGCGTATTTTTTTATTTGAAGGCTGGATGATTTCAGCTTTAGGAGCTGGTATAGGCATCATTATTGGAACTACGCTTTCACTCTTGCAGGAAAAATTAGGGATTTTAAAATTAGGTACAGGCTATATTGTTGATTCCTATCCTGTTGCTACTAACATGAGTGATATTCTATATATTCTACTTGCGGTATTAGGTATGGGATTTTTTGCTGCCTTGTATCCGGTGAAATACATTCGTACAAAATAAATAAAAAATATTGAAAAATGCAGTATAACAGACACTTAATAAAAAAAAATTAATAATAGCATTAAAATAATATATAAATATTTGTAAAATAATTTTGCCAACTCAAACAAAAACTGTACGTTTATGGCACAAAACGAGATTAAACTAATACTAACAATTTAAAAACATCACGAAATGACAAAAACGATAACATTTAACGATTTACGCAGTATGAAACACGCACTTCCAAGTGGAAGTGTCAGTAAAATTGCTACTGAATTAGGATTGGAAGAAGAAACAGTAAGAAATTATTTTGGAGGTCATAACTTTGACGACGGGAAAAGTTGTGGTTTACATATCGAACCAGGACCCGATGGCGGAATAGTTATGCTCGATGACACAAAAATTCTCGAAGTTGCCCAACGAATATTAATTGAAAATCATCATACAAAATAATTATGAGTCCGGAATCTGAATGTCTTTATTGCCAGCGCAATGAATTACAAAAAAGCTTAATGATTGAAATATGCGATTTGAGTGCCTCCACCTTGTTTTTATTTAAAGAACAAAGCTACCTTGGAAGATGTGTAGTAGCCTACAAAAAACACGTTAATGAGCTTTTTGAATTAACCGAAACCGAACGCAACGCATTCATACAAGATGTTTCAAAAGTTGCTGAAACGCTCCAAAAAGTATTTTCCCCAGCCAAAATAAATTATGGTGCTTATTCCGACAAACTGTCGCATTTACATTTTCATATTGTACCCAAATACGAGGGAGGTTTAACCTTTGGTGGTACTTTTGAGATGAATCCCCAAAAAGTATATTTGAGTGAAGAGGAATGCAAGGATATAATTGAAAAAATAAAACATAGTTTATAGTACCTTTTCCAAAAAAATTGAGAACTCAATTTTCGACTTCTTCTTCATGTTGGTTATCAGTCGCCATAGGGGATATAATCTATAAAAGGAATTTTTAAAATTCTTTTATGATTAACTCAAACAAAGAGCCGTTTCAAAATCTGATGAAACGGCTCTTGGTTTTAGCAAAATAGAAATAATCGACATTATTTACGAATAGAAAACCGAAATTCTAAACCACCTTCTTCTTTATTTCTTACCGTAATTTTCCCGCCATGGAATTCGATGGCGTTTTTCACAATTGCCAAGCCCAATCCAGTTCCTCCATTTTTGCGTGAGCGCCCTTTATCAACCCTATAAAAACGATCGAACAAATAGTTTGTATGCTTTTCATCGACTCCCAAACCACTATCAGAAAAAATGAAATGATAAAATTTAGAATCATCAGAACTAAGCTGAATTTGGATATTTATATTTTTACCAGCATAAGCAATAGCATTATCCATCAAATTACGAAATATGGAGTAAACGAGCATTGCATTGGCTCGAATCCAGATATCACCATCAATAGTTGTTTCGACATGAATATTATTTTCAACTAATTTTAACGAAACATCATTAATAACATTTTCAATAATTTTATTCAATAAAAATGGTTCTTTTTCTACTGTTTTAGGAGCTTCATTTAGTTGATTTAAGGTCAGAATATCATGCAAAAGGTCGTTTAGCCGTACTGCCTGTGTATAACTTCTGTCAATAAAAAAAAGCTGTTTTTCGATTCCAATATTAGGGTTATTTTGCAAAGTTTCCATATAACCAATAATACTACTTAAGGGAGTTTTGAGCTCATGGGCAACTTGCTGTGTTAGATGTCGGCGTACCGTAGCATCATGTTCAATCTGCTCGCGCTGCATTTTAACGGACAACTTGTTGGAAAGGTAAAACAAGACAGATATAATAATAAAAGAAAGAAATAACATAAAATAAAGAAACAGATTATTAGGAGAAAGTAATTCATTTACCTCCATATTATAAGGCAAAGAAGAACGAACATAGTAGCTACCAAAACGATTAACATGGTAATAATAGGTTATTTTGTTGGTATGCGAAGTACGAATTTCAGAACCTGAACCTCTCTTTTTAGCTTGCACAAACTCTGCCCTTGAGAGATGGTTTTCCATTTTTGAAACATTCTTAACTACATTATCATAAAGCACTTTTCCTTTTGAATCTACCAAAGATATTCGCAAATTGGCATAGGGCGAAAGAGCTATCAAAGAGTCGAATTTAGGGATAGACCCATCCACACTTTCGAGAAATTTAGATAGCATTATATTGGCATCTTCCAATTTTGTGTTTAACAAATCAGCTTTATATTGTTTTTCGCGATTGTACTGAAAACCAAGCACTAAAATAGAAAACAATATAAAAACAGGCAAAGAATATAATCCGAGATAAGATTTCAATTTAATTTTTTCCATTTCAATATGTATTAAAATTCCGAAGAAAAGTGAAAACGAATATTTTTAAAATCATTTTGTGCCATTTGTAACACATAGTTTGAATCGGCAAGAAAAACATCACGTCCATCCTTATCAACAGCCATGTATTGTGCCTTCCGTTTTTTGAAATTATCTAATTCTATCGCATCGTCGCTTTCAATCCAACATGCTTTGAAAAGTGAAATAGGTTCCCACCGACACTGTGCTCCATACTCATGAAGCAAACGGTATTGTATAACCTCGAATTGCAACTGCCCAACGGTACCAATTATTCTACGGTTATTATATTGATTTACAAACAACTGAGCCACGCCCTCATCCATAAGTTGATGCACACCCTTGTCCAATTGTTTGGTTTTCATAGGATCGGCATTTTCAATGTACTTAAACATTTCGGGAGAGAAACTCGGAATACCTTTAAAATGCAAATTCTCGCCCGAAGTAAGCGTATCGCCAATCTTGAAATTTCCGGTATCAGGCAGCCCCACAATATCGCCAGCAAAAGCTTCATCTACGGTTTCTTTTTTTTGTGCCATAAAAGCTGTTGGTGCCGAAAAACGCATCATTTTGCCATGACGCACATGCTTATAATTCACATTTCGTTCAAAACGACCGGAGCAAACTTTAATAAAAGCAATGCAACTGCGATGGTTCGGATCCATATTGGCATGAATTTTAAATACAAAACCCGAAAATGCTTCTTCATAAGGGTCTATCTCTCTTTCGTTGGCATGTATTGGTCGTGGAGATGGAGCAATTTCGACAAAGCAATCCAACAATTCCTTAACGCCAAACGTATTCAGCGCACTACCAAAAAACACAGGAGCTAACTCACCAGCAAGGTATTTTTGAACATTAAATTTGGAATAAACTCCAGTTATCAGCTCCATATCTTCACGCAGTTTGGCAGCGTCACGCTCACCGACTAAGGCATCAAGTTGCTCACTATAAATATCTTTCAATTCTATTGACTCACTTATTGTTTGCTTAT
This sequence comes from Porphyromonadaceae bacterium CG2_30_38_12, assembly GCA_001873635.1. Lineage (GTDB taxonomy): Bacteria > Bacteroidota > Bacteroidia > Bacteroidales > Paludibacteraceae > Paludibacter. The sequence continues at coordinate 5,761 of MNZK01000080.1, forward strand.
TAGGCGTATAAAGTTCCAAATTATCTTGGTGAATATTATAAACTCCTTTAAAAGAAAAACCTTGATTGATAGGCCAGCTTAATGGGCGCACGGCAATGCCCAATTCAGATTCAAGTTCATCCAGCAAATCAAAAGGGTCTTTACCTTCGCGATCCATTTTATTTACAAAAATCATGACAGGCGTGTTGCGCATACGGCAAACGTTCATCAATTTACGCGTTTGAGCTTCTACGCCTTTAGCCGTATCAACAACAATAATAACGCTATCCACCGCCGTGAGCGTACGATATGTATCTTCAGCAAAATCCTGATGGCCAGGGGTATCAAGGATATTAATTTTATAATTGCGGTATTCAAAGCCCATAACCGATGTAGCGACTGAAATACCTCGTTGCTTTTCAATTTCCATCCAATCCGAAGTAGCTGTTTTTTTTATCTTATTAGATTTTACGGCTCCAGCTACATGTATAGCTCCACCAAAAAGCAGTAGTTTTTCTGTAAGTGTAGTTTTTCCAGCATCAGGATGGCTTATAATTGCAAATGTACGACGACGTTGAATTTCTGTTTCTAAAGACATAATGTTTGAATATAAGTAGAATACTTTTTTTCTATTAATTTGAAAATGTAAAAATTGGAAAATTTTGTAAATGCGATTATGCTCAAAAAACAAAGCTACCAGTTTATGGGGCTTTTCTGTTGTTCAAGCAAGTAACGATTGGCTGCAGAAAAATGACCACAACCTAAAAAACCACGATATGCCGAAAGAGGCGAAGGGTGAACTGATTTAAGCACAAAATTACGACTCGCATCTACAAAAGCAGCTTTTTGCTGTGCGTAATTTCCCCAAAGCATATAAACAATTCCATCACGTTTCTCATTCAACGCTCTGATAGCGGCACTTGTAAAAGTTTCCCATCCCTTCGATGCATGCGATCCAGCTCGATGCGCCTCCACCGTCAGAATGGCATTGAGCAACAACACGCCCTGCTTTGCCCAGCGTTCCAGATTACCACTTGTGGGCTTGGCAACTGTCAACTCGTTTTCAATTTCTACAAAAATATTTCGCAACGAAGGCGGAAAGTCAACACCATCTTTTACAGAAAAGCACAAGCCATGTGCCTGTCCCACATTGTGATAAGGATCTTGTCCGATAATCACAACTTTTACCTGGTGAAAAGGACACAGTGCGTATGCGTTGAAGATTTCGGAAGCAGAAGGAAAAATTTGCTTAGAAGCATATTCATCGCTCACAAAATTTGTAAGCTGAACAAAATAATCTTTCGTAAATTCCTCCTCCAAATGCTCTTTCCAAGAGGTTTCGATGTTAAATTCCATAGGCTATTTTACTTTTCATTTGCTTCAACAGCAGCCTTTAGTTGAAACATGGCTTGTTCCAATACAGAGCGAGCACAAGCCACATTCATTCGTAAATGAAATTCGCCTCCAGTACCAAAGACAGTACCTTTATTGAAGCCAAGCCCAGCTTTCAAAGCAAAAAACTGATGCAAAACGTCCGTTTCCATTCCCAGAGCAGAACAATCGAGCCATACCAGAAAAGAAGCTTCCGGAATCATGGGAACTACCTGAGGCACATTATTTTTTAGAAAATCAACTACATAGTCGATATTGTTTTTCACATAACGCAACATAGCAATACGCCACGGTTCACCATGCTCATAAGCCGCCAATACGCCTATATAAGCAAACAAGTTACCGGAGCTAATTTCGGATACTTCTAAAAACGATGCAAATTTATGCCGCAAATCGGCATTGGGAATAACATAATACGAGCTGACAAGCGCAGGCATATTGAAAACCTTTGTGGCAGCCATCAAAGTAATCGTATTGTTTTGAGCCCAATGCGAAATCGATGCAAAAGGTATATGGGTATTGCCTTCAAAAGTCATGTCAGCATGAATTTCGTCCGAAACAACTAAAACGTGATGTTTCTCGCAGATGGCAGCCAATTTGAGCAACTCATCTTTTGTCCAAACCCTGCCACCCGGATTGTGCGGATTACACAGAATAAAAAGCTTCGTATTGTGTGTAAACTGAGCTTCCAAAGCCTCATAGTTCATTGCATACCTACCATTCACTTCCTGCAAAGGATTTTGTACCACTACCCGATGATTATTTTTTATAACATTAAAAAATGGATAATAAACAGGCGGTTGTACCAGAACTCCATCCTCTGGCTGGGTAAAACATTGGACAGCAAATGCTAACCCTGGCACAATACCAGGTAAAAAACCAATCCACTCTGTTTTAGTATCCCAATGGTGGTGCTCCAAGAGCCATTTTTGCGTTAGCGAATAAAATGATTTAGTCAAAACAGAATAGCCCAAAATAGGATGTTTCAACCGTTCAGATATCGCATTTAAAATAAAATCGGGAGTTCGAAAATCCATGTCGGCAACCCAAAGCGGAAGGACATTATCAGTTCCAAACAAGGCTTTGCAGCGTTCTAATTTTACTGCGTTTGTACCTTTTCGGTCAATAACTTCATCAAAATTATACATAATACGTATGTGTTTTATAATCTTATTTGTAAATATAAGTAATTAATAGCAAATTATTTTTTTGGGGGAATAACAATTTCACACAATCTATTGTATCTTATTAATTACTTTCAAAAAGTTCTTTTATAGGTTTTCCAATGTTTGCGTTAGGTGCAGGGATTGCCATAAAACGAGCCAATGTAGTAGCAATATCAATTACTAAGTAAGATTCGTTCACGGTACGAGGCTTTAATTTCATTCCGTAAAAATAAAGAGGCGTAGTCGATACAATGGCATTGGATTCGCCAACCGGACGAAAATCATCGTCCAACTCTAACCAACCAGGCTTGAGAGTTATCACCACATCGCCCAAACTATTTTTGTGCGAGGAGTTTCGCAAACGAGCCATCTCCGTATTAGAATCGCCACCCATAGCAAGCACATCTAATGAAGCATAGGCAGCCTGCACCCCTTCAAATTGAGGCATAAAATCTATAACTGATTTCTGTATGGCATCGTAACTAACTTTCTTCTCATCAATTTTCGATTTATTAAGAAAAATATTTTTCCCATAATAACCCATTACCCAAGGCTCCTGACCGTAAATAGCCATAAGATAAGTATTGAGTAAAGCTATGGAACGGTTGGCACTGAAATAGCCTGCAGGAATATTATTCTCGCCCAACTCAGTTGGCGAATGAACATCAGTCTGATTGGCAAAAAGAAATACAAGCGTTTTATCTAATCCAACTTTAGCATCAATTTTTTGTAATAAATTTTGAATATCTCTATCTAACCGGAGATACATATCTTCTTTTTCGACCGATTGCAGCGAAAAAAATTTTTCTTGGGGCGTACGTACTGTAAATTGAAGCATTAAGGCATCAGGCGTATTATCCATTCCCATTTGTTCGTCGGTAACGATCCGAAGTCCCAAGTTAGCTACCAAAGAATTTGCCGAAGGCGTGTTATTCAATATAGTTGCTTTGTGATTTTTAGATTTCAAATCGAGCGGATTAATTTCAAAATCACTTTTTTTGCTTTCCTTTGCTGATGAAAGATAGGTATTTATTGCATACATTGGTCGCCACACACGCGTAGATATATTCTTAAAATCACCAAGCACATTCATATCATCAGCCGATTTGCATAATCCATTTTTGTAATATGCTGTCGTTACCCATTTATGAGTCAAATCATCTATCCACACAACACCATTGGCAGCATGACCACCGAGCATAATTGCTTCGTTAGCACCAATAGCCACAGCATAACTCTTTGATTTATATGGGAAAGCCATAGACAGCTCATCCACAATAGTGCTCGACAATAAATTATAGGACGAAAGCATTAAAGGCGTACCAATGCCTATTTGTTGATCGTCGTAGAGCGAATTTCTTATTTTATCCACACTGCGATTGTATATGATATCTCCAGCCACACCATGGTAAAACGGCACTGATCCTGTCATCACAGTAGCAATATCCGACGTGCTACCTGCCGACACGATATTATAACGCACATGTGGTATGCGCACTCCCTCGGCTGTAATTCGCTTGAAACCAGCTGGGTCAAAATAGCCCCAAAGTAAATCTAAATGCTTTTGCTGCAAACCATCTACCATAATGCCAATTACCAAACGTGGAGGTTCGGCACCAAGTGTTTGACATAGAACGTACTGATAAAAAGCAACAAAAAAAAGTAGTGTAATAACAAAAAGCGATGAAAACCTCATGAAAAGTTCGTGTAAGTTATTAAACCACAAAAATACAACAAAATATTGGATAAAGAACCTTTTTGGAAGTGGAAAGTATATTGATGAAATATTCATATCTTTGTCAAAAATCATACATAAACATTAAAAAAGAACATGCGAGTAAGTGTTATACAAACCAATATAAGCTGGGCAAATAAAGCTGCAAACCTCAAAGCCACCGCAGCAAAATTAGAAACATTACAGGACAAAACAGATCTTGTGGTATTACCCGAAATGTTTACTACTGGCTTTTGCACCGACCTACCAGAATTAGCTGAAAGCATGGAAGGTGAAACAGTTCAACTGCTTCAGAAATGGGCTTTGCAATTCAAAATGGCTATTGCAGGGAGCTTTATTGCCAAGGAGCATAATAAAAACTTCAATCGAGGATTTATCGTATTACCTACAGGCAATATACAGTATGCCGACAAACGCCATTTGTTCAGCATGGGAGGCGAGAATCTTTTTTTCAATGCTGGCAACCAACGACTTATTGTGAAATATCTTGATATGACTATCTGCTTATTGATATGTTATGATTTACGCTTCCCAGTGTGGGCACGAAATGTTCAAAACCAATACGACCTCCTTATTTTTGTTGCAAATTTTCCAGCAAAACGCATCCAAAATTGGGATATACTTCTCCAAGCGCGCTCCATCGAAAACCAATGTTACATTTGTGGTGTAAACCGAATAGGTAGCGATGCAAAGGGTATCAACTATAATGGACATTCCGTAATTTTGGACTACAATGCAAAACAAATACTTACAACGGACGAAAATAAAGAAAGCATAAATACCATCGAAATTGAACTAAAAACGCTACAAGAATTTAGAGAAAAAATGGCATTTTGGAAAGATGCAGATAGTTTCAAGTTACTTTAAAAAATTCATTCTGATGCTTCCAGTCAAGTTAGCATCAATTTAAAAGTAGAAAATAAGTCGTTCATTTTACAATATTTTGTAGTAAAATTTTTGTTTTATTTTGGTTGAGGCAAATAAAAGCACGAACTATCAGTTAAAAATACCTAAATATATACCTATTGATAATTAAAAAATTACAAGCCAAGAACAAATTAAAGAAATAAAACTTTAATAAGAAAATTGATACTAGAATAACATAAAAATGAAATAAAAAACTGAACACAAGACAAGAGTACACCAAAAGTACAAAGTATTCATTTACAACAAATTATTCTATACATTTAGAGAGAACAAAAAAAGCAATCCAGCATTTGTAGCAAAAAATATGAATCAAAGACCCACAAAACGCTACACAATTTAAAACAACTCAAAACAATTTATTTCAACTAAATTTGAAAGCACAAGGATATTATACCAAACCTGAGTATTTAAACAATATAAATTTAGTAGTTTATGATAAATGTATTTTTAGTTGACGATCACGAAATCGTACGGGAAGGATTCAAGAAATTAGTAAAAGAACATAATGATATAAATATTGCTGGCGAAGCTAAATCAGCCGAAGAAGTCATTGAGCGAATGCCTAAAATTGCCTGCGACGTAATGCTAATAGACCTATATCTACCCAACAAGAATGGCTATCAATTACTGGTAGAATTAAAAAAACAGCATCCTGAAATAAAAGCAATTATCATGAGTATAAATCCGGAGCAAAAATCGGCATTGCGTGCCTACAAGTTAGGTGCTGCTGGCTATTTGTGCAAAGATTCATCCATTCAAGAAATAATTAAAGCCATACACAAAACCCACGAAAATGGTCGCTACATTAGCCCAGAATATGCTGAATTATTAGCATTTCAAACAATATACAGCAATCAGGATGAGGTAGAAAAACTAACCGATATAGAAACTAACATCTTAATAATGCTCTACAAAGGGTTAGAAATAAGGGAAATAGCAAAAAAAACAAATTTAAGTGTAGTGTCGGTATTTAATTATCGAAAAAAAATATTTGAAAATTTAAAACTACAAAACAATTTAGATATGATACATTTTGTAAAAGAAAACATAATACTTGGATAAATTTTTGTTCGAATTTA
>MNZK01000054.1 GCA_001873635.1 Porphyromonadaceae bacterium CG2_30_38_12
TCAATACTTGCGCCGTATGTACATCGTTCAGAATTTCAACAGACTTTAATTAAACAACAATCTGCTTTTCTACAAGCAAATCGATTCGGTATCCACAATCCAATTTTACTTCTTCATAAACCAAAGGTAGTGATTTTTCTTTTTCAACAAATAATCCAGCTTTCTTAAGTTCAAAGAATAAACACTCCTGATAAGCTGACTCCAAAAGACCTATTCCCAAAGAACGATGTACTTTGACTGCACATCCAATAATCTGTTCGGTAAGTTTATTGATTTCCATTTTTTCTCTGTTCTCTCTGCTTCTCTCTGTTATCTCTGTGGTTATATATTAAACCCCAGTTCTTTTAGTTTATCTATTGCTTTTGTTTCTAAATTTTTTACTTTTATGGTAAATGCTGGAAATTCCCTACGTGTTGGATAATCGCCCCTGAGTTTTTCGAATAATTCTGTGTTTTTTCTAAATAGTTTGTCATCGTTCCGAATATCGTAGGTATGCAAAATGGCTTTCGAGAAAATTTGTTGTTCGGTCAGTCCACTTCCATCTATTTCAAATTCAGGCTCTTTGGGTGGTTCAATACCTACTGGAACCCATTTTTCCAATCCTAATCCGAAAAATTTGCTGATAGCTTGCACACTCATCCTCGTTCCGGTTGCTTTTCCGTCCTTGGAATAACCAGCGATATGAGGTGTCGCTATTGCTGTCAAAGCTAGTAGTTCCAAATCAATTTCAGGCTCATTTTCCCAACAGTCGCACACAAAATCGGAAATTTGGCCTTCTTTCAAGGCATTTTTCACAGAATTTGTATCCACTACTTCCCCACGACAGGAATTAATCAGCACAGGAATATTTTTCAACTTTTTGATAAACAGCTCATTACCCAAATGAAAGGTAGCATCTTCACCTTTCAAATTCAGTGGAACATGCAATGTGATAATATCTGCCTGGTTTTGAATAGTTTCTAAACTCACAAATTTATCACCACCCTCAGCACGTTCACGAGGAGGATCATTTAGCAAAACTTTCATTCCGAAAAGCTTACAAATACTTGCTACTTTGCTTCCTACATTCCCCACGCCAACTACACCTACTGTCTTTTCACTTAAATTCCATTCGTTTTTATCGGCAAGAACCATTAAGGTAGAGGCAATGTATTGCTCCACCGATTTGGAATTGCAGCCTGGAGCATTTGTCCAAGCGAGGCCATTCGTTTCACAATAAGTTGTATCAATGTGGTCGTAACCAATTGTTGCAGTGGCAATAAACTTTACCGACGAACCTGCCAACAATTTTTCGTTGCAACGAGTGCGCGTTCTTGTTACCAGAGCGTCAGCATCTTTCACCACTTCAGCCGTTGTTTTAGCACCCGGCAAATAAATTACTTCCGCTACATGTTCAAATGCACCGCGGATGTACGGAATTTTATCGTCAATAATTATTTTCATAAACAGTTACTTGCCCCCCAGCCCCTAAAGGGGAAGCAATACATTCCCCCTTTAGGGGGTTAGGGGGCAGTATCAATATTTAAATCTATCTTTAAACGCCCAAAGTCCCAAGGCTGGATTAGAAATATAGAAAATTTCTTCGCCATCGGGCATGATGTTGTAGCCTTCTTTTAAATGCTCAAAATTATATTTCTGCATTATTTCGTCTATATCGGCATAGCCAAATCCTACACTTTCAATTTCTTGGCGTGTGAGGTTTTCGGCAGCCTTGCCCGGACAATAGGTAATGCTGAAACGCCCTTCGGACGAACCGTGAATCAAGTGAGCAGCAGCACTTAAATTATTCCGCAATTCTTGGTTTTCATCGCAAGCTTTCAGTGTAGCCGGAGTTCCAAAATAGCCATATTTACGTATCAGGCAGTCAATTTCCTTGTCCTCTCCAAACTCTTTGAGTGCAGGTGCCAACACAATCAGTTCGCCACCATCTTCGATAGCCATGCGTGTACGATAAACCGATTTATTCCCCAGCCAGGTACTCTTAAATTCGGAAGGGTCCAAATACACTAATACTTTTTTTAAAGGCTTATATAGTAAATCGAAATTCACCTCAAGAGCAAGTTTTGCAGCTTTATTAAAAACTTCAAAATCATCGCCAACATACAAACCACGACATTTAATTTTGCCATCTGCTTTATCCAAACCTACTACTGATTGAACGTAAACGATGGGTAAATTGTTTGTAAAATGTTCGGAAGCATAGTTAAAAATCCGACGAACAGGCGTATCGGCATGCCCCATCATACGCTCCATACCGTAAGCAGCACCAACAAAGTGACTTTTGTTTATGCCTTCTACTCCACCCGTTCCAACAAAAATATTCTTGTTGTAATTAGCCATTCCCACCACTTCGTGCGGTACCACTTGCCCAATGGAAAGAATTAAGTCAAAATTTCCTTCTAGCAAGAGTTTATTTACCTGAGCAGGCCATGGAAAATCCACAGCTCCTTCCGATACTTCTTTAACAAATTCGGCAGGCACAGTTCCTAGCGTTACAACATCGTTGCGCCAATCGTGTTCACGCACGAGCGCTGCTGGCATAGCTCCAAACATGTGCTCAATTTGATGCGCAGTCATTGGCGAATGTGTGCCTAATGCTGGGAGCACATCGGTCAGCGCATCGCCATAAAATTGCCATGTAAACTCGGTAAGTTCACCGGCACGACTTGGCAAACGCGTATAATCAGGCGGAATAGCAAGCACTTTGAGTTTCTTGCCTATTTTTTCCAATGCTTCGAAAAGTCCTTTTTTTAATTCTTCGGAAGTGAATTCTGTGTCAGTTGACCCTTTTTCGTAGTAGATCATAATATTTATCTTTTAGGCACAGGCCAAGGCATAGGCTTGAGCTAAGTTATTTTTTATTTTTTAAGGTAATGAATTAACGCATTTATTTCTTCAATTAATTTCTTACACCTATCTATCAGATTTTCATAGGTTTCTTTTGATAAATAGTTTTGAGTTTTGGCAACTAAAATTTGACACATTGATTCAAATGCACTTCCTCTTGCAATTTTATAAAAATGGGTTTTATCCTTTGCTTCAAAGTGTCCGTATCCTTATGCAATATAATGCACAAGTGAATTTGTAGCTCGTTTTAATTTATCAGTTAAAGCATAACGTTCATCAGCTGGGAATTTCTTTATCAGATTATAAACATCAATAAGTATTGCAAAAGATTTTTGCCTCACACCCATGTATCTGAAATCATTATACTTCTTTTCCATTCGCCAAACTATTTAATTCTATCCCTATGCCTATCCCTTTGACTCAGCCTTCTTATCTCTTTACTCTTGCATTTCCGCCCCAGATGCTCCAAATTTGCTCCTCGTCAGCCGGTTGAGCATAATCTGTTAGAAAAGTTGTAGCCAAAGCTCCCGAAGCCCAACCAAATTGAGCACATTTTTCAGATTCCCAGCCTTTCAGAATAGCGTAGAGCATGCCTCCCACAAAACCATCGCCACCACCAATGCGGTCGAGAACATTTATTTTGCGCGGCTCAATCACCTGCCAAGTGTCTCCATCGAGCATGATAGCTCCCCATAAATGTTCGTTGGTGCTAATGACCTGACGCAATGTAGTGGCATAAACCGAAGCATTTGGGAAAGCAGCTTTTACGCGTCCAATCATACCTTTGAATCCATCAATCTGAGCTTCGATGCCCTTACCTCCTGCTTCAGGTCCTTCTATGCCCAAGCAAAGTTGAAAATCTTCTTCATTCCCAATCAAAATATCTGATACAGAAGCTATTTCGGTAAATATCTCACGCAATTCCTTATCCCGCCCTTTCCAAAAAGAAGCTCGATAATTTAAGTCGAACGAAATGCGAGTGCCTGTTTTTTTGGCATAACGAGCTAATTGCAGGCAAAACTCACTAGTTTCGACTGACAAAGCACCTATCAAGCCCGAAAGATGCAAAATTTTAACACCTTCTTGAACAAAAATACGTTCCAAATCAAAATCTTTCACATTCAATGTTCGACCAACTTCACCCGCACGATCATTTAATACACGTGGACCGCGCGAACCAAAACCACTATCTGCAATGTTAAATTGATGACGATAGCCCCACGGGTCGCCCTGTGCAACTTCCGCACCTTCGTAATCCATGTGGCGACTTCTCAAGTCACTTTTAATCATCTGCGCTATAGGGCTATCCTTCACAAAAGTTGTCAATACTTTTACCGGAAGTCCAAGATAGGAAGAAATGCTTGCCACATTGGTTTCGGCACTCGAAACCTCCATTTGAAACAATTTACTACTTTGCACCGGTTGTCCGTTAACAGGCGTAATGCGAACGCCCATGCTGGTGGCAACCATCAAGGCGTACCTTGTGTTTTGTTTTAATACTATCATACTAATAATTTACAATTTATTCAGTTAGCAATTACAATGTTTAAATGCAAAATGCATCAAAACCACCATCTATCACAGTTAAAGTGCCAGTAACAAATTTGGAGGCATCACTTGCCAACCAATGAAGAGTGCCCAACAATTCTTCAGGTTCGCCAAAGCGACCAAATGGCGTATGCGACAAGATAGTGTTTCCTCGTGCTGTGAACGAGCCATCAGGATTAGTAAGAAGAGCGCGATTTTGCTCCGAGATAAAAAACCCTGGCGCCATAGCGTTTACGCGCAATCCCTCACCATATTTTGTGGCTAATTCTATTGCCAAATATTTTGTAAAATTAGTTACGGCTGCCTTTGCAGAACCATAGCCCACTACACGCGTGAGAGGACGAAGAGCCGACTCAGAAGAAATATTAATGATATTTCCTTGTTTCTGCTCGGTCATTACTTTTGCAAAAACCATAGTAGGAATAACGGTTCCAAAAAGATTCAAATCCACCACTTTTTTAAATGCATCCACATCCAAGTCAAAAATAGTTTTGTCGGGACCGATTGTTGCACCAGGCATGTTACCACCAGCGCCGTTAATAAGGACATCCACACGACCGTACTTATTCAAAACCTCTGCACAGTTTTGTTCCAAGACAGCTTTATCGTTCACATCCGACTGAAGAAACAATGCCTCGTAGCCTTTAGCTTTTAGCGCATTCACTTGTTTTTCACCATTTTCTTTGTTGCGAGCCAAAACAACCACTTTCGCACCTTGCTCAGCTAAGTATTCCACCATGCAACTTCCCAAAACTCCTGTACCACCAGTAATAACTACTACGCGGTTTTTTAAATCAAAAAGGTTTCTCATTGTATTATAAATTAAAAAGACGTTTCAAATGACGATCGTAAATATTTTCTTCCACACATTGTCCAACTATATCAGCATATTTTTCGAGCAAATCAGTATAAGTTTCACCCATTTCGGCAGCCACTTTATAGGCCACATGAATCAATTGACGGAAGTTAGCGTTATAATCAGGATGACCAGGAATATGGCGTAAAGTATTAGCATATTTTTGACTGCTCCAAGTATTTACTTCTTCTACCGAAGGCAATTGATTGTTTTCAATATCAATTACATCAGCGTAAGGAGCACAAAGTTCGTCACTCCTATTGTATGAATTTGAATAAATTCGTTTAGCTAAAGCCAATCCTTCGCCGCCCGCAACAGCTAAACCAATCACCTCTTCGAGCCATGTCGTGCCAGCAGTTTTCACATGCAATCCTTTGTCATATTTTGTAATGAGCTGACCCATTATGGGATATATAGAAAATTTATCACTTCCCGAATGGACACTCAATTTAATTTCGGCAGGAAGCCCAAACTCTTTTACTGCAAAATCAAGCACCATTAAGTCCTCTTCAAACTCCTTGGTAAATTGATCCACGTCACCCCTATAATCAACCCCTTTGTTAAAACGACCGGTAAATTTTGGGGCTATTGTTTGAACTGGAACTCCTTTATCGGCAAGCATTTTAAGAACGAATAATAATTCGATAGGCGTTTGTGGAGTTTCCACTTCATCCATAGACACTTCGGTGATAAAATTACGGGCACCTTTAGCATTTTTTAAATAGGCATAAATTTCAGACGCTTGCTGCGTTGCTGCTAAAAACCTTGTAGCCAACATGCGCAACAAATCATCGCTAACTAATAAAGGTTCAGCAATGCCTGGCACAGCCAGCATGCCTTTGTACTTTTCACACGACGATAAAAATGCATTTACCTCATCAATAGTACTTTCTTTGCCAATAAAAGCGGCAACATCCAAGGTAAAAAAGTCTGAACAATCAACGTATCCAGCTACATTTGATAAGTTAATATGGTCAGCATCAACAAAATATTTACCTTGAAACCCCAATGCATTAACCGCTGCATTCGCTTCATTGCGAACATCGCCAGGCACTGAATGAACATAAGTATGCTCACGATTCGATTTATTCCATACTGGACTAATTTTCAAACCATTATCATTGGCTTTCATAATAGCTTTAAGTTGAGCCTCACCCTGATGTGAAAACCTGTCACCTAATCCAAAACTAATTTTTTCTAATTCCATTGTATTTGTATTTTTAAAGAAATCCTATTGCTCTGTTGCAGATATATTATTACAAAAAATGTTGATAATCGTCAATATTTTCTTTTATCAAAATATCGATAGGCATGTAATTTACCTTGGTGATTTTTTTGTTAAAAATCAAAAAACGACACATATCCCTTGCCGAAAAATATGCCTGATTCTCAGGCTGTTGGGCTATCAACAAAGCAATAATTCCTTGTTTGAGATAACGCACGTTTTCATCCAATAAATCGTAACCTATAACATGTAAGTTAGGTATATTTAAAGCCTGAAAATAGCTTGCCAACCGGTAAACTTTGGAATTAAAAGTTATAACAGCAGCCAAATCAGGATATTGAAGCGTTGCTTCACGTAGTATTTGAAGGTTTGCAGCCTCATCATCGTCAAATAATTCAATCGGAATAATATTTTTGCTCCATGCCGGTTTATTTTCGGTAAGGTATTGCATAAAACCATGCAAGCGATTTAGCGTTTGATTTGACACAGCACCGTTGCGCTTGGTGCGTACAACAAATATTTTTTTATTTTCTTGTAAATCGGATAGTAAAAATTTGGCTGCAATATAGCCACTTTTAAGAGAGTTTTGACCGTAATAAGTTAGAAAATCAACTTCATCAATCTTTGAGTCAATGAAAGAGAAAGGAATATTACTATTTTTCAAGGCACGCGTAAATTCGAGTGTTTCATCTCTAAAAATTGGCGCTATGAAAGCAGCATCGGGTAAATCTTGTAAAATGGATTGTATGGCTTGCGTGTACGATTGCGCATCAAACTGATTGAATGACACTTGGTTAAAGCTAACATTATAGGCTGCATATTCTGCAGCTGCAAGCTGAAAGCCCTTTAGCACTGCCGTCCAATAATTTCCCATTTCGTTGTGAGGAATGAGATACACAAAACGATATTTTTTTTTGGATGCCAATGCTTGAGCAACAACATTTGGGGAATAATCAATTTGATCTAGTACGTTAGAAACAGCCTCTTTGCTCCTTTTGGAAACCTCTCCCCTATTGTGCAATACCCTATCAACAGTACCTTCCGATACTCCCGCAAGACGAGCAATATCCTTAATTCGTATGTTTGTTGGTAAGTTTTTCATTGCATTTCTTAATTTCCGTGTACGCACACAGAAAGTTTGTGCAAATATACAAACTATTTTGAAATAACAAGAATTTCAAAGAAAAAAGCGGTAAATAATGTCGCTATTAGCAAAATATGAAGAAACTATTTTATCAGGTAAAAGCAATACGAAATCAGAATAAAATAAAAAATTTAAGGAAAATGCACATTCAATTCACAGTAAAATAATATATTTGTAAAAAATTTTAAACAAAAAGAGCGTTTTATTTAAAATCAAAACACACAAAACATCAAAGCCAGAACAAAAAATGCGCATTTGTCATTATTCGAGCTTTAATTTTAATTGAATGGAATACTTACTATCACCTACTATATTTTTGGAAAAAAGCCCTGAAGGTGTGCTTATTGACGTTCGTACTCCATCCGAATTCACCTTAGGCCATATTCCAAGTGCTGTAAACTTACCATTATTTACCGACTACGAAAGGGCTGAAGTAGGAACTTTGTATGTAAAAGCTGGCAAACAAGAGGCTATTGAAAAAGGGTTAGAAATAGTTGGACCCAAATTAGCAAGTTTTGTCAAAAATGCAAGAGAATTGTCGGCAGGCAAGGCATTATTTCTCTATTGCTGGCGAGGTGGCATGCGTAGCACCAGTATGGCTTGGCTATTCCGAACGGCAGGATTTGAAACATACCTGCTTGAGGGTGGATACAAAGCTTACCGGCATGCATTGCAACATTTATTAGAAGCTAACCCCTGGAAATTTATTGTACTAGGTGGACCAACCGGCTGTGGGAAAACAGCCATTTTGCATCATTTACAATCAATAGGTCAGCAAGTTATCGATTTGGAGGGTTTAGCGCATCACAAAGGCTCGGCATTCGGATCGTTGGGTGAAAGGGAGCAACCTACTACCGAACAATTTGGGAACGAGCTTCACAATTGTATGCGCAAAAAGAATCCGACAGAACCTATCTGGTGCGAAGGCGAAAGCCTTAATATAGGCCAAGTATATATACCCAATGAATTTTATTCTTACATGAAATCCGGATTATTTATTCATTTTGAATTAGAAAAAAAATTCAGATTAAAGCGGATATTAGAAGATTACGGACATTTTACTTCGGAAGCTCTGATAGCTTGCTTTCAAAAAATTCAAAAGCGTCTGGGTGGCGAAGCTACTACCCAAGCGATTGCACATATTAATAAAAATGAACTCGAAGAAGCCATTGCTATTGCCATACGTTATTACGACAAAGGTTACAAATCTTCCATTTTTAAACAATGGACAGTTACACATTCTTTGATTGGCACTACAAATGAGCCACAAATAAATGCCCACAAATTAATTGAATTTTACAACAAAATAATAATGTAAAAAATGACACTAATAGATACAAAAGGACAACTTTGTCCGGCCCCACTGATTTTAGCAAAAAAAGGAATTCAAGAAGCTGCCCAAGGAGAAGAGATTGAAATTCTGACCGACAATGAAACTTCTTTTCATAATTTGAAGAATTATTTAAAGGAATTAAAACTAACTCCCACTATTACAAAACAAGAGAATGTGCATATTCTGAAGCTCTACAAAACCGACACGTTGGTTGATGAGCTAAATCCGGCATCTTTTTGTGAAACACCTATTAAACCAACTTATGTAGTTGCCATCAAATCGGAATTTATGGGCACTGGTGATGACGAAATTGGGCACTTATTAATGGAAGCATTTTTAGATTCACTTTTAGAATCTGACAAATTGCCATCGGCTATACTGTTGTATAACAGTGGCGTAAAAATTGCCCTGAAAGAGACAGTTACTGCTCGTTCGTTACAAGAATTGGAAAACATTGGTGTCCCCATATATGCCTGTGGCAAATGTTTGGAATATTATAATGTGAAAGAGATGATAGCCGTAGGCATGATAAGTAACATGTTTAGCATTACAAAACTGCTGACAGAAGCAGGTCATGTTATATATCCTTAATTCACTTCAACTACCATATTTTCAATAATCATAGTAGCATTATGCTCCCATCTTCTTTCGATTTACTTAGCACTTGCGCGTCTGGAGGTTGCTCCGCAAAACTTAATCCGGAGGCGCTCACCGAATTATTATCGTCCATTCCTCTAATAAAAAATGCCCACATTATGGTGGACATAGAAACGCACGACGATGCTGGCGTGTACCGCCTCAATACTGATACGGCACTGATAGTAACAACCGATTTTTTTCCACCAGTTTGTTCGGATGCTTTTACATTCGGACAAATTGCCGCAGCCAATGCACTGAGCGACATTTATGCTATGGGAGGTACGCCATTGCTTACAATGAACCTCACCATGTTTCCGTCAAATGCCATTCCGCTGGAAGTTCTACGCAACATACTTGCTGGCGGACAGGATAAAATCAATGAAGCGGGCGCTTTTACTATGGGAGGACATACCATCGACGACAACCCACCCAAATATGGGTTGGCAGTAGTTGGCACCGTACATCCCGACAAATTAATTACAAATGCAGGGTTAAAAGCTGGTCAAATTCTTGTCCTCACAAAGCCATTAGGAGTTGGAGTGCTTATGGCTGCTCAACGCATGAAACTGGCTAATGAGGATGCGTACAACATGGCCTTAGAACAAATGAAAATGCTGAACAATGCCGGAGCTGCTTGCATGCAACAGTTTGGTGTTCAAGGAGCTACCGATGTAACAGGTTTCGGATTATTAGGTCATAGCTTGAAAATGGCTCAAGCATCTGGTGTGAGCATTCAACTATCACTCAATGCCCTACCTGTTTTGCCACAGGTGATGGATCTATTAGAGGCAGGTTGCATACCCGGAGCAGCTTTTCGAAATGCGAACTATGTGAAAAAACAGGTGTTTTATGCGCCATCGTGCAGCTTAGAACAGAAAATGCTTGCTTGCGATGCACAAACCTCAGGCGGACTGTTGATGGCTGTGGATGCAGATAAAGCTACCGATTTGATAGCTGCATTAAGGTTGGGACATCCTTCGGCTTGTATAATTGGCGAAGTAACATCGCGCCGTAGCAGAAGTATTTATTGCCACTAAAATAAAATTCAATGAAACAAATAAAAAATTCTTCTAACAAAAGGCGATCTTTAAGAAAACTATTTTTAGCATGCGCTTTGATTGTCGTTTTTACAAGCAGTTGGGCACAAAATGAATCAAACACAGCCATGTACTCACCCCGCATCGAAGGAACAATAAGAGCAAAATACGAATACTTTACGGATAATGACGAACACCGTTTTCAGGTTCGCAATGCCCGTTTTAGCGTGCGCGGCAAAATATCTCCACTCACTTTCTACAAAGCGGAAATTGATCTTTCGGACGAAGGCAAAACAAAAATGTTGGATGCTTACCTGCAATTGAAGCCGCAAAAAAATTGGAGTTTTACCATTGGGCAACAGAAAGTACCTTTCAGCACCGACAATTTGCGTTCACCCCACGAACTTTATTTAGCAAACCGCTCGTTCATTAACAAGCAATTAGTAAATCTTCGCGATGTAGGATTAACTTTTAATTATGTAAATTCAAAACTTATTCCGTACAACTTCACAGCAGGAGTTTTTAATGGCACCGGTTTGTATGTTCAGGATAAGACTATGAAGTTGTACGAATTAAGTTATGTAGCTCGCTTGATATTATTGGATAAAGATTTTAAAATTCAATTGAATGCCAACACGATCAATCCGGGCGAAGTTCGGATGAACTTCTATAGCGGAGGCTTGATGTATGATAATTCCTATTTACACCTCGAAACAGAATACCTTTACAAAAATTATAGCCCCAATACAAACTTTACTCCTGCTAACACTTGGGGTTACTACGTGTTGGGATCGTACAATATTTACACACCCAAAGCCAAAAACGTGCGTAAAATTTCACCCGTAATCCGTTACGAAGGAATGACTAAGAATATTCGTTACGATGTGCAAAGTGCTACTACCATTGCCCTTAAAACTGACGCACCACGCACACGTTTAACGGTAGGCTTGATTATAAGCTTGGCAAAACCATTTAAGAACGATATCCGGTTGAACTACGAGCATTATAGTTGGGAAGATGGACACAAAGCCGATAGTAAATTAGTAGCCGAGTTTGTTGTTAAGTTCTGATAAATAGAAATAGAAATACAAATAAACAGCTCAAAAACATGCTTCGATAAAGTATTTTTATCAAAAATAGCATCCAAAGTTATCATAAACCGTCAAAAAGTTGAATAAAATCAATTTTTTTGACGGTTTTTTCTTATTTGAAAGACAAGAATAGATGCATTTAG
>MNZK01000067.1 GCA_001873635.1 Porphyromonadaceae bacterium CG2_30_38_12
TTTGGACTTAAAGCAGGGCTGAGTATTGGCGGTGCTGTTGTTGCCGGAATACTTTCATTTTTTGGATACAATCAGCAACTTGCCGTTCAATCGGAAAACACAGAACAAGGTATTAAATTGGCTGTCAGTGTATTTCCAAGCATTACATTTTTAATTGCATTCTCCTGTTTGTTTTTCTACAAGATAAACAAACAGAGAGAAGTTGAAATTGAGAATGCACTCAAAGAAAGACGATCAGTAAACAAATAAAATAATAAAAATAATACATAACATCTGAGAAAAAAGATGAAAAAAAATTCAAGGCTAAAAACTATCTTAGTTTTTGTTGTTCTATTAATGTTCGATTTTACTATCAAAAGTCAAGTACTTACACTAAAAGAAGCTTACAAAGACATTTTTTTAATTGGTGTTGCAATGAGTAGTGATCAAATTGTCGGGAAAAATCAGAATGATCTTAGAATTATCAAAAATCAATTTAACTCTATCGTTGCCGAAAACTCCATGAAGAATGAGTTTATACAACCAACCGAAGGAAAATTTGATTTCGAATTAGCCGATAGGTTTGTAAAATTTGGGGAACAACACGAGATGAAAATCATTGGACATACATTGATTTGGCATTCGCAAGTTGCCCCTTGGTTTTTTGTTGATAAAAATGGAAATGAAGTATCGAGAATGGTTTTGATTAAACGCATGAAAGATTATATTACAACTGTTGTAACCCGATATAAAGGTAAAATAAAAGGCTGGGATGTTGTAAACGAAGCACTTACCGAAGATGGTTCATTGCGGAACAGTACATGGTATAAAATTATTGGACCTGAATTTATTCAGTTGGCTTTTGAATTTGCACATGCTGCCGACCCCAACGCTGAACTTTATTATAATGATTACAATCTGTATAAACCATCAAAACGGGCAGGTGCTATTGAACTCGTAAAAAGTTTAAAACAAAGGGGTTGCAGAATAGATGCAGTTGGTGAACAAGGACACTATAGTTTAGCTTGGAATAATTTCTCTGACCTTGAGGAAACCATTGTCAGTTTTTCAGATATTGGTTTAAAAGTTATGATTACTGAACTTGACATTTCGGTTTTACCATCACCAAACGAAAAAATGACTGCAGAAATTAATCAATCTTATCAATACAAAACAGAATATAATTTATATTCCAAGTATTTACCAGATTCTGTCCAACTTAAACTTACTTGTCAGTACGAACGTTTATTTGAAATTCTTAATAAGCACAGAAGAAGTATCGGCAGGGTAACATTTTGGGGACTGAACGATGCTCAAACATGGCGAAATAATTGGCCTATTGCCGGAAGAACAGATTATCCTTTGCTTTTCGACCGTAAAAACAAGCAAAAGCCAGCGCTTGTAGCTATTATCAACCAAGCGAAAACTGACAGAGAATAATTCATTTACTATTCATTTACAATTTACTTTTTTTTTGCAAAATGAAACAAGCGCGCTATTTAATACCAGAACTTTATACTGCCGATCCAGCAGTACACGTTTTTAATGGTAAACTTTATATTTATCCTTCGCACGATGTTGAATCGGGAATTGCTGAAAATGACAACGGTGATCATTTCGATATGCGTGATTATCATGTGTTTTCCATGGAAAGTATTGATGGCAATGTAACTGACCACGGGGTGGCATTGGATATAAAAAACATTCCTTGGGCTGGTCGTCAGCTTTGGGATTGTGACGCAGCTTACAAAAATGGAAAGTATTATATCTTTTTTTCGCTCAAGGATAAAAATGATGTTTTTCATTTAGGAATAGCATTTAGTGAAACTCCTGAAGGTCCGTTTAAAGCTCTGGATAATCCAATTAAAGGCAGTTATTCCATTGATCCATGTGTTTTTAGGGACGACAATGGTAGCTATTTTATCTATTTTGGTGGATTATGGGGAGGGCAATTGCAACGATACCGCAACAATAAATCCATTGAGTGTGGTCACGAGCCTGCTGATAACGAGGATGCTCTTTGTCCGAAAGTTGCAAAATTAACTGACAATATGCTCGAATTTGCCGAAGAACCGCATGATTTAATTATTAAGGATGAAAATGGACAAACTCTTAAAGCTGGCGATCATAATCGTCGATTTTTCGAAGCTTCATGGATGCACAAATACAATGGTAAATACTACTTCTCTTATTCCACCGGAAATACACATTTAATTTGTTATGCAATTGGCGATAATCCGTACGGTCCATTCACATATCAGGGCGTAATTCTTAATCCTGTGGTGGGATGGACAACGCATCATTCCATTTGCGAATTTAACAATAAATGGTATTTATTTCATCACGATTGTCAACCATCTGGAGGAAAAACCTGGCTGCGAAGCATAAAAGTTGTTGAATTGGAATACAACGATGATGGTACGATAAATTCAATAGAAAATGAAACCCACATGACCGCTCCCGCCACCAAAGATGATGTAAATATCGTATCTTAGTTATATCATTAACTAAGATAGGCACAATTACGGACAACGAAACAGTTGAATTTAAACAATTCGTAGTCAAAGCTTGCGGACTTGATGTACACAAATATGACCTCGCTTGGTCATGCTAAAGTTAAAGCTGATGACCAAAAAACCATAGGCGCAGAGATGCCACAAGCTTTTGCCATATACGAAAAATCGGATGGACAGGTATATGTTAATGTTACATTTCCACGCTTGAACCCGCTAAATTTAGTCTTTATAAACCGGAAAATCAAATGTCGGGCGATAGCTATTCGTGTTCGAAATGCTTGAAATGTGTTGCCGCTTGCCCAAACGGAAGTTTGAAATATAAATTTTAACGGAAATTTTTATGAGAACGTCTCTAATTTAAAAATAATGATGTAAAATTGAACCCAAAATCATTATTATGAACTTACAACTATCCATTCTATTATCACTTATTGTATTGACATTCAATACAGTTTTACTAAAAGCACAAGATGTTGATGTTTTTAAACGCGATTTGAACGACCATTTTAATATCCCACAGCAAGCTTAATAAGCGACGCACTCAATTACGAAGTTTTAAAATGAAAAGAAAACAAACAACTATATTGGCATTGGTTTAGTGATAGCAAGTTATCTTTACGATTGGATTCATGCCCGTGCCCTGTTGGAGCTAAAACAGCAAAAAATACGGTTTAAGTATGCGGTGAGACTAAATCCCGATATTGCAAATTATAATACCAATGAAGTAAAATTAACCCCCAAACTTTCGTTCAGAATAATTTTTTAGATATTTGTATTTTACCTCCTTTTTACACATTAAAATAATTGTTGAAAATCTCATTAACTATTTGGTTGTGTTTCTTATATCGCTCCATCCGGACGGTATAAACTGCAAATGAATCGTTACAAATACCGTCGCACAACCGTTATAAAAATCGTGAGTTTCGTCTAAACTCTCACTCCCCCACGCCTCACATCGTTTACAAACTTTCTCTCTTTGATATTTGGATAAAGCTAATTTATACAATTTGGCTATTTATAAAATGTTTTTGCAACATGAAGATAATTCAATGTAAATACTTTATATACAAGCTAATAGAATTACTTATCTTTTCTTTATTACAAAATTCAAATTGGTAAATATATCTATATAGAGAAAAATAATAGTGATAATATAATAATTTATAAGTGATACTATTGTAATTTAAAAATATTATTCTAACTTTGCATCGTCAATTTTAAAAATGCGATTATGATAACTGAAGCAATTAACGAACGCTACACCCAACTGAGCGAAACCAGCTGTTGTCTATCTTGTGGTGGAGCCATTAACCATGCAAATGCGCAAGCAGGGGAAGTTTGTGTAGATTTAGGTAGTGGAAAAGGCAACGAAGTTATTCGATTAGCTGAGTTTGTTGGCGCAAATGGTTTTGCTTACGGAATTGATATTTCGGATGGAATGATTGCCAAAGCAAGGTCAAATATTGATAAGTTTGAAGTAGCCAACGCTAAAATTTTGCAGGCTGAATTAGAAAAACTTCCTTTGGATGACAATTCGGTGGATTTGGTAATTTCAAATTGCACTATCAATCATGCAGCTGATAAACAAGCCGTTTGGAACGAAGTATATCGCATATTGAAACCCGAAGGTCGTTTTGTTGTAAGCGATATTTACGCTACAAACCCGATAGCCGATGAATATCGTAACGACCCAGTGGCAGTTGCCGAATGCTGGGCGGGATCGGTTACCAAAGAGGAATATTTAACAGCACTCGAAAATGCCGGATTTAAAAATCTTATAATTTACGAAGAATCGGCTCCATACCCGAAAGGACAAGCCGTGGTTGCGAGTTGGACAATTGGAGGAAAGAAAAGAAACTAACCACAATAGAAACAAGAAAGAATACAAATATACATATTCAACCATTGTTTCAAATGTAGTGAAAAAAAAAGGCTTATTTTAAGCCGAATATTCACAACTAAAATAAATTTTATGAAAAGTGTAGTGAAAAAAAGTTGCGCATGCAACACCAAATCAGAAGCTAAAGTGGCACAATGTTGCGCTAAAGTTTCGAACATCGTAGCCGGTTGTCACGACTAACTATGAGTTGACTTTTCCAAAGTTAAAAAGCTTTGGAAAAGTCTTTTTAAAAATATTTAAACTTCAATCTCATAAATTTTCAAACAAATAAAATGTCTCTATCCAAACACAATATCATAACTCCAATTGCCGATTCGGAAGATTTTTTTATCGTCAATCCATTGCAAAAATCAGCTGATATTATCTCGTCCAAAGAAGTAGAAATGCTTAAAAACAAGCTCGATCCAAGCGATGAGTTTACTCAGCGAGGCTATTTGGTGGATGATGCCATAGAAAAACGTGCGTTTAAATTGGCTTATCTGGACTTTAACGAAAAACGTGAGACCGATGAAACACAGCTGTTTTTTGTACCCAATTATTCCTGCAACTTTGCTTGTTCGTATTGCTATCAGGAAGGATACAATCCGGTGCAAAAAGTGGTGAATAACGAAGTGATAGACGCTTTCTATAATTATATAAAAACTGAATTCGGTGGGAAACGTAAATATGTCACCGTTTTTGGTGGCGAACCGCTGTTGCCGGGCGAACATCAGCGAGCTATGTTGACTCATTTTATTGCCCGTGCCAACGAAGCAAAACTCGATTTAGCTTTCGTAACAAACGGCTATACTTTAGCAAGTTATCTCGATTTACTGAAAACTGCAAGCATCCGCGAAATTCAGGTTACACTCGATGGAACACAGGAAGTGCACGATGGTCGGCGGTATTTGAAAGGCAAACAACCAACCTTCGACCGCATTGTAGAAGGAATTGATGCTTGCCTTGCTGCCGGAATCAATATTAACCTGCGCATGGTAGTTGATAAAGAAAATTTATCCAATTTGGCTGATTTATCACGTTTTGCTATCGATCGTGGCTGGACTACTTCGCCTTATTTTAAAACACAAATCGGGCGCAATTACGAATTACATTTCTGCAACAGTTCGCCTGAAAAACTATATGATCGCGCTACCTTGTACAAACATTTGTACGAAATATTAAAAGTACATCCTTATATTGCTGAATTTTACAAACCAGCATTTTCGATAGCCAAATATATTGCCGAAAATGAAGCACTTCCAACGCCCTTGTTCGATTCGTGCCCCGCTTGTAAAACCGAATGGGCGTTCGACTTTACAGGGACAATCTACTCCTGCACGGCAACCGTAGGCAATAAAGGCGACGAATTAGGCACTTTCTACCCCGAAGTAACCAAAAACGAAACAGCTATTGAAAGCTGGCAAAACCGTGACATTACCACCATCGAAAAATGCAAAACCTGCGATGTAGCGTTGGCTTGTGGTGGTGGATGTGCATCAGTAGCAAAAAATAAATTCGGTCACCCCAACAATCCCGACTGCCGTCCGATTAAAGAATTATTAAGTTTGGGAAGTGCTTATTACTTATACAAATAAAGGTTAAGGCGACAAAAAGTTGCCTTTCTTTGAGTCACAAAACATGAATAAATGAACATATATCATATTTAAAATCATTTTAAAATGAAAGAAATAAACGCAGCTGATTTTCAGCAAGAAGTATTGAATGGTGGCAAAGTAGTGGTTGATTTTTATTCAACCGAATGTCCACCTTGTGAGGCTTTAGCACCAAAATTTGAAGCTATGGCTGAGTTGTACGGCGAAAAAATAAAGTTTTTGAAAATTTATCGTCAGGGTAATCGTGAGTTAGCCACCGAATTGGGAGTAAGTTCGTCTCCTACACTTTTATTTTTTGATAATGGGAAAAAAATTCTCGATACAATTAGTGGCGGTATCAAAAAGTCGGAAATCGTTATGCGATTGGTTCAAATGATTACGCCAGAAGAAGTGACAGCCGTCAAAGCCAATCAGAAAAAAACCGTGTCGGAATACGATGTAGCAATTTTGGGTGGCGGTCCTGCCGGACTTACAGCCGGAATTTATTTGGGTCAGGCAAAAATCAAAACGGTGCTCATTGACCCAGCATTGCCCGGAGGTTATATGGGCATTACGCATCAGGTTTCGAACTACCCTGGATTTGAGCAACCACAACCCGGATTTATGTTGGCGCACTACATGAGCGAACAAGCAAAACACACGGGTATCGACTTCAAAGTGGCTGTGGATATTACGTCAGTAGATTTATTGAAAAAAGAAATTGTAATTGACGAATTGGAAACCATCAAAGCCAAGAAAATTATTATTGCAACCGGAACTACCCCCAACACAATGAATGCTCCGGGCGAAAGTGATTTTAAAGGCAAAGGAATTTCGTATTGCGCGACTTGCGATGCTAAGTACTTTGTGGATAAAGAAGTTACCGTAATTGGCGGCGGAAATTCGGCGGTAGAAGAAGTACAGTTTATCACCAAGTTTGCTGCCAAAGTTACCATGATTCACCAGTTCGACAAACTGACAGCCAACCAAACGGCTATCGACGAATTGCAGAAAAACGAGAAAATTTCGGTGATGTACGAGCACGAACCACGCAAGTTCGAAAAACGCGGCGACAAAATGATTACTTTTGTAGAAAACCTCAAAACCAACGAGTTAAAAGAACTTGAATCGGATGGCGTTTTTGTGTTTATCGGCTTTAAATCGAACATAGCTGTGCTGGGCGAGCATTTGCCCGAAATGAACAAGTGGGGTTACATTCTCACCAATGAAGATATGAAAACAAATATTCCCGATGTTTTTGCCGTAGGTGATATTATAAGCAAAAAATACCGACAAATAACCACCGCGGTGGCTGATGGAACGATTGCAGCAATTACTATCTCGAAAGAAATGTAGTTCAGGTTGTATCCCAAAATTAAGTGAGGGCGTCATTTTGAATGACGCCCTCACTCACTTTTAGGTTTGTATTTTAGAACATCGTATAGTTGGATTACTTTTTGATTTGGATCAGCGCATCGTCGTTTTTAGATGACATCTTCTATGTGTTTATTAAATCATTAGAAATGAAATCCATATCCCACAGAAAAATAAACTGGCGATACTTTGAAACTTCCTATCGTAGTAGTATAAAAATCGGTATTGCTATTTTTTTGTGCGTAATCTCTATTTCCATACTGATATCCAAGATTTACAAGCAGGCTATGCGTTTTGGACTTTCCGAAATACCGATTATATGCAAACAAGCAACTGTAAACAGGGGTAATAGTATTGTAGTACTGATTATTAGGAAAATACAAACCCACATTAGCCACAATGCTTACAATATTTTTTTCATTGGCTAAAATGGGTATTCCTATTCTAATTCCTGCTACCACATCATCATATTTTGTGTTAATGTCCTGATTGCCTAAACCGATATAGGTTTCTCCCCATATTTTTTGATGAAATAATGTTCGCTGATAACCAAGTTCGAATTGGTTGAAAGAAAGCCGTGCTGAAACCAGATTCGTATTTTGAGATTTAACTCCAAACGAGATTAGAGCTAACAATGCTATAGCAAATGAATTTTTTTTCATTTTTTCACTATTTTATTGTTATTATTATTTTTCCAACTATTGTTTTTGCAGTAGTGAGTTTCTCCATGTCTGCATTGATATTTCCATTTGAACCGTCAGGGCTGCTATATCCAATCATCTGAAGCTCCATCTCTTTGTCGCCCGGGTTAAGTGTACCAGCGTAAATAACAGCAGGTTGTCCGCTACCCATATCACCTCCAGAATAATTTGCATCTCCTTCCTTTGCATCGTCAGGGAAGAATTCATTAAAATCAATCGAATGGTTAAATTCTGATTTAATGACAATGGGTTCGGTGAAATTCCTAATCCTTAATTGCAAGGTTTTGTTTTCCTTTGGCGTAGCTCCTGTAATTCCATCAGTTAAAGGATTTGCCTTTGTTGGAAGCAACAATCCATCATCAGAAACAACGCCCCTCTGATGGCACCAGTAAGGCAGCGCTTCCTTTCTTCGGTTGCCGTTATTGGATTGCCAGCCTTCGGTAGCTATTTTATAGGTTGCAAATACAGTTGAAATATAATTCCCCGCTTTATCTTCGAGCCATATCGCAAACTGGGGTGGATTTTTCTTTGATATTCCAAGTAGCAGAGGAAAATCATGCAGCCAGTGCTCTCCGGTTTCTATTTCAATTTGTATATCACCTTCAGTAAAAGACAACTCTTCCTTTTCGCATGAAATGAATCCGACAATACATGCGAGTATTATAAAACTGATTAAATACTTTTTCATTGTTATATTATTTTGATGTTATTTGCTTTCTGTAGAACGAAAAAATCATTTGAGCTTAACTGAAATTATTTGAAGGTTGTAAAACTCTCAACCGGTCTTCTCACACTTACAGGCTCAGGATACTCCTTCACATACCCAATACGGGCGATAAATAGTATCTGTCCGTTCAAGCCTAAAAATGTATTGGCTTTGCGTCCAAAATCGGTTTCCTCGCTTATTTGGTTCATAGGATGAAACCCGATATTCATTTTACGGCATTTTAGATGCATTGCCTGGTACAAACGACCGGTATTTATCCAACTTTCTATATTTTCCGACGGCTGGGTTATAATTAACCATCCCCCGCAATTCTCCACCTGTAGCTTTGTCTTATCGATGCCTTGATTCACAAAAGATTCTTTTTTTGAATCTCCAGGCTTGAAAAAGTTTCGAACCACAAAGCCACCGATACCTTTAATGCCCATACCTTCGGTTGTTAAGCCATCCTGTTTTTCTTTAACATCTTTATTCGAAAAACGAATCCAACTTGCTAATTCATCCTGAGCATTTTTATTTTTTGCCTGCTGGGTGTATGATTCCAGTTCTTTCTGCTTTATGTAATTTCCTTTTTCAGAATCTGCAGAGAAATAGTGAATATTTGACGGGGCAACAGCAATTAAAGTCATCCAATCTGCTTCCTTAATTGGATTTGTATCATAAAGAATCCGAAGCGTAGTTCTGAGTTTAATGTCATTAAGGATGGTTTCCTCTCTTTTTTCATTGGATTTGTTTAATGTTACAGAAGCAACCGGGCCACCATTAATATCGGAAAGATTGTGCACTTTAATCTCAGTTTCATACCCAAAGTATGATGCAGCACGGCTAAGGTTTTCGATGAAGGCGCCTACAGAGATATACAGCTCTCGCAAAGTAGGATCAACCACTTGCAACTTTCGGGAAATATCGGCAAAAACCAATATTGAATCTTCACCATAAACTTCCGCTTTCCAGGGTTGAGAATTATGCGAACTTCCTGCCAGAGAAGCATAATAGAGAATTTTATAAATTACACCTTTGGCTTCCAACGTGAGCTTCTGATTTTTGCGACTATATGATGAACAAGATGTTGCCAGCGTCAGCATTGTAGCTAAAAGAAAAATTTGCTTTTTCATATCATAAAGTTTTTTTTTAAAATTTATGATACAAAGGTAGGTCGGAGAATCAGTTCAATTGCTCCACATTTGTTACCAAATTGTATTATCCGAATAATTCTTTGCGAATCCGGCTTAATGATTTTGGGGCAATCCCCAAATAATTAGCAATATGATAAAGTTGTACCTTTTGAAATATCTCAGGATGCTTTTTTAAAAGGTTTTTATAACGTTCCTTTGCCGAAAGTGCTTGTAGCTGAATAGTTTGCTCTACAATCTTTAAATACGCTTGTTCCGTTAATATTCTCCCCAAACGTTCTGTTTTTGGTATCCGAAGGTATAGTTCTTTCAAATCTTCTTGTTTAATAACAAATATCTCAGTATCTTCAATAGCCCTGATATTAATTGTTGATGGCGCATTTGTCAACCGGCTCTGATTGTTATTTACCCAATCTCCTTCGAAAGCGAAATCAGTTGTAATTTCATCCCCATTGTCAGTAATTTTAAAATAAACAAGAACACCAAAATTGACAAAACCCACAAAATTGCAGACTTGTTCTTCCTTTAAGAAAAACTCATCTTTCTTAAGTCTTTTAGTTGAAAAAGCACTGCAAAAAGCCAATAACTCCTTGTCAGTTAAAGAAACTATTGGGTCAATATTTTTTTTTATTTTCTGAATTATGTCCATTTTTCTTCAGATATTTTGTCTATTAGCATACGGCATTACGGTTTGTAGGATTCGCGAAGAAACGGTACCTCTTCCTATCCTCAGCACTTAGCAGAACACCTTGTTGGATAAAAAGTATGGGTTTATAAATACTTTTGTAATCTTGTTCGGGATCAAGCAATTGTAGGTTATGTTCGCTTGCTATTTCGATGTTCACGCTCTTTCGTTCGGCATACAAACCCGCCTCTTGTATCAAAAGCTCACTGGCACCCGGAATACTTTTTATCTGAATGTAACCCCTGAAACGATGCACCGCTCGTAAATCTTTGATAACGCGCACAAGTCGCTCCATGGTGTAATCGGGATTGCGCATAACACCCGAGCTCAAAAATAAATCATCGATAGAGTTGCGACGATAAAATTCAATAGTTAATTCAACCAAACCGATCACAGAAAAGCTTGCCCGTTATAGGTCATTGCTACGACGATTGATGCAATAGGCACAATCGTAAATACAATGATTTGTTAGCATCATTTTGAGCAACGACACGCAGCGACTATCTTCAGTGAAACTGTGCATATTTCCCAACCAGATCACTTCCAATTGAGCCAGCTTTATTCTTGCGAGTTGTTCCATTCGAAGCAAACGAAACATCGTATTTAGTCAATTCGGCAAGCGTTTGAAGTTTATCTAATATATCAGCTTTCATATTCTACAAAGTAAGCAATTTAATCTGAAAAATCCGGCATCGTAAAACTTAAAAATATGCATTTTGATACGTTTTAAATGTTTTAATGACAAAGAAAAACATAGTTTACTGTGAAACACTTAAAAGATTATATAAAAAATGAATAACAAATGGCATGGGGCTGATTTAAGCTTGGGTTTAAGCAACGGGGAAGTCGCTTGTTCCTTTTAGGTATAAAAAAGCCCCAACTATTTTTCAATAATTGGGGCTTTTTAAAAAAACGGCGGCTATCTACTCTCCCCCCTATTGGCAGTACCATCGACGTTATTGGGCTTAACTTCTCTGTTCGGAATGGGAAGAGGTGGAACCCCAATGCTATAACCACCTAAATTTGATTTCAGTAAGTAAGGAGTGAGTAAGTTAGTAGGTAATTATTTT
>MNZK01000061.1 GCA_001873635.1 Porphyromonadaceae bacterium CG2_30_38_12
AGTTAACGATTTTTATACAAATACGTGAAATCAAAGAAGATAAAAATTCTTATTTAAGCTGAATTAAAGCGACCTAAAAATAAAAATACAAGCTCCAAATATTACTATTTAATGCATTAAAAGGCTTTAAATCCCTTGATGGCGTAGCACTAAAAATATTTAATTAATACTAAATTAGTCATTTAATATCAGAATTGTAATTATATTTGCAAACAATTGGTATTTAATTCATTAAAACAATTTATGCAGTAATAGGTTTGTAATAATCAGAACGACAAATTAAGCATATTTCATAGTTACATAGTTAAAAGCAAAATAATATAAAAAAAAATATTTTTCACCAAACTAAAAGAGCATACATTTGTTTTGAAAGTTTAAGCCAATTAATTTTGTTCATTAATATAACATTTACAACATGAAATCAATTTACAAAACTCTAAATTATAGTATTGCTCGACTAATAATACTTCTGTTGTTTTTTAATTTAGAAACTTCTTACTCACAGACAACTATAAATACAGTGGGTACCACCTATAGCCAAAATTTTGATGGATTAAGCTTTGCAGGTGGTGTATGGAATGATGGAACAACAGTTCCGAATTGGTACACCTTAGACCCCGCTGGAATAAGTGCTACTTCTTATGCGCTAAATGATGGCTCGTTATTAGATCCGGGTCTTTGCGCTTTTGGTAATACAAATGATAGGGCTTTAGGTTTTGCACCAAACGGAAATATTGGAGAAACCATGTATGTTGGATGGCGTTTAAAAAATACTACTGGGCAAACCATTAAATCCATATCAATAAATTGGACAGGCGAGCAATGGCGTGCAGATGACAACTCGGAACAGTATTTGAATTTACATTACATATTGTCTGCAAGTCCTATCACAGCAATTGATAATGGAATATTGTCATCGACAGGTTTCGACTTTATTACACCCCAAATATTTCAAAATCCAGCACTTGTATTAGATGGAAATTTGCCAGCAAATAAAGTTACAACTACAAGCCTAATTACATTAGACATACCAACAGGTTATGAAATTATGTTAGTTTGGGAAACAACCGATGCTAGTCAAAATCACTTCATGGGATTAGACGACGTGAGTGTTACAGCAAAAGCAAGCCAAACAATATCGTTTCCATCTCCTGCCACAAAAAACTATGGAGATGCAAGCTTTAATTTTGGAGCCACCTCAACAAGTGGTCTAATAGTAAGTTACAGTAGTAGCAACACCAACGTAGCTACAATAAGTGGTAGTACAGTTACAATTGTTGGTCCTGGGAAATCCACCATTACTGCTTCCCAAGCGGGCAATTCAAGTTACACAGCGGCAACTAACGTAGTGCGTACATTAAATGTTAGACCGAAAATTCCAGTTCCAATAGAAGCATCGAACATCACAACCACTTCTTTTCAAGCTAACTGGACAGCAGACAATGGTTTAAATGACGCTTCGACAAGCTATTTACTGCAATATGCAAACAATAAGTCGTTTACCTCAGCGACCTCAACAACCTCAACCGTTAAAAACAAACCTTTATCTGGGCTTACAGCTAATACCATATATTTTTACAAAATTTATGCAAATGCAAATGGCGTCATAAGTTCTTTCAGCACAGCTTCAGCAATTACTACTGGAACAGATTATGTAACTCAAAATAGTGGCAGTTGGGATACAGGTTCAAACTGGGATGTGGGTTATATAAGCAATATCGCTAACAGCATAACTGTTCAGCATGCAGTAAACCTAAGCACATTCAGGGATTCGGTTACGACAAACACATTGATTATAAAGTCCACTGGAAAACTTACCTCCTCACAGAAAATAGTTGTGTTGAATCAATTAATCATTGAAATAGATGCATCAGGCAATACAGGACAAATATATAATACAACCAATTTAGTAATTGCAACAAATGCAAAAATAATTATCCGAAAATCGTTCAATGAGAACGTTTGGAACTTCATAGGTTTTCCATTTCAGGTAAATGCCTCTTCGATATATGCAAATGGAACCACATCTACGCTGACATGGGGTGATTTTAATTTAAGCAATCCTGGCGATTTCTATGTACTACGCTATGATGGACAACAGCGCGACAACACTGGTAATGGAAATTATACAGGCGAGGGATTAAACTGGAAAGACGTAATACCTCATGTTTTTACTGCAAAAAAAGGTTATATTGTTGCTACTAATACAAGCAGGATTATAGATTTCACCCTACGTGGGGCTAACGTTGCCGATATTACATCATTAAACACAGTAACGGTACCAATTACTCAATATAATACCAATTCATTTGCTGGGCATCGCGGTTGGAACTTGGTAACTTCGCCTTTTGTAAGTGCCTACAATTTAGGTTCAGCATTGAGCCAAGCACCCTATTATGTCTATAACGGAACAAATTACACGGTAATAAATTCTGATGCAGGTGCAACCTCCACGGTAGTTCCATTCCGTTCCTATTTTGTTCAGGCTTTGAGCTCGGGTATAAGTTTCGCTCAGGGCGGTAAACGTACCTTGGCACCAGCAGCAAAAGAAGTCGATAATTTCGATGAAATAAATTTAAGGCTTTCTAACGGCAATACAAACTTAGACGATGTAACACAAGTAAGATTAGCAAACAACGCATCGTCGGCTTATGTAATTGGACAGGATGCAGCCAAATTATTTGGAATGAACCCCACCGTTTCGTATATCTACAGCAAAATAGATGGTTATGGTGTGGCAGTAAATTCATTACCCAAAAACACAAGTAATATTGATTTTGAAACCAAATTTGCAACAACAGGTGCTTTTACAATATCTATATATAATATCGACAATATTGCTAATTACAGTGCTGTAACACTTATAGACAAAGCAACTACTAATAGAGTCGATTTATTAACCCAAAACACGTACAATTTTACGGTCAATTCAACAGGAACGACAAATAGATTCAGTATTGAATTATCGCCTAAAATACCTACGGGGACAAGTGTTTCGACTAATAATAACATTCTAATTCAATCACAAAACTCACAAGCAACTCTAACAGGTCTTAACCAGTCGGCAACTGTGAAGGTTTATGATATGTCTGGTAAACAAATTTATTATAACAATACGTACACAAACAATACGTCAATTAATTTTATGTCGAGTGGATTATATCTTTTCGAGATAAAAACAAACCAAGCTGTACATCAATTAAAAGCATTTATTAAATAGAACTACACAATAAAATATGAAAACATTTAAAAGATATTTACTTCTCACTTTTGCCATTTTGCTTACTACAATACAAGCCTATGCACAGCTATTACCTCCCGATCCGGGAAGTGGAGCTAGCGGTGGTGGTGCTTCCGTACCTTTAGATGGCGGAATCCTTTTGGCACTTTTATCAATCGGAACGGGTGCATTTGCTTTTTTCTTCAAAAAGAAAAAAAAAGATTTGTAAGCGAATAAGCAACTCTCAAAACACTGAGTCTGGTATGGTTTTCGTACCAGACTTTTTGGTTTAAAAAATAGCATATTCAATAAATCAACATACAACCGATGCGTTATTTAAAAGAAATACCGTCAAAATCCCAACTACTTTACACGGCAATTGCAATGGTTGCAATCTATTTGGCATCCAAGTCCCTACTTGTTCAGCTTAACATATATTCCATTTTATTGAACAACTACGCACAATTAATAACGCTTACGCTCGACACGCTATTTGGATCATTTTCTTATCATGCAGAATCAGGGTTAATTACACATAAAACAGTATCATTCAATCCTATAAGCTCACTTGCTATTAAGTTTTATTTTATAGCGTTTGCTCTGCTTTTCACAAAACCACGCAAACTAAAAAAAACATTTTTAGTACTCTTGTCCTCATTCTTTTTATTTTATACGCTAACAATTTTGCGTTATGCAAACGATATATATGCGACTGAAGCATACAAGCCCCTATTTTTTACAATGATAGTTGCAGCAAGATATCTGATACTTTATGCAATTTTAAAATACAAAATTGCCCTGCATCCAAGAGCTGCCAGCCTATACACCTCAATTGACATACAGATAAGAGAAAGTTTTATTTTTTCACTCTCCACATTACTCATGATAGTATCAGGTTTGCCATTTCTGACAGGAATTTTTGATTGGTTTCTATTAGATAAATGGGGAGCCTTAGTAATTTTTTTGTCGCATTTTATACTTTGGATGAGCAATATCAGTATAGCTTTGTTGGGTTATCCCCAAGCTTTTGTAACTGGCAGTTATCTTGTATTAAATAATTATTGGGTATATTTGGGAACAAACTGCTTAGGTGTAGGCTTGATGGTCGTGTTTGGAGTGCTTGTTTTTAGTATAAAGAGCAATATTGTTAATCGCATTGTTTTTACAACGTTGGGGATTGCTATGCTGCTACTTATGAATGCCTTGCGTATAGCAATTATTTTGAAGCACATATACAACAACCAGTTGCCCCAACACGAAATTGAAGATTATCACAACATGTCGAATAATATTTATTACATTTTTGTATTTTTGATTATTGTAGTCTATATCAAGTGGTTTCAATTTATTCGCATTCGCCAGACAAATAGTAAAACCTGAAAAAACAAATATTTACATAGTTATGTATAATAAAGTCAAACATCGCACAATTTTCGCAGTTTTTTTTCGTTTAATGTATAATTATCGTAAAATTGCAAGTTATTGTATGTGACTTTTAATAAATCAAAACAATTCACATAGAAATAAACTACATTTTTTACTAAGCTATTTTATCAATTTACAATTTATATATGTCGTTTACAAACATAGAGGGTACATGGTACAACCATACAAAAACAACACTCATACACTTGCCAGCAAATAAAAAAGACGCATTTGTAGTTCCACTAACAGTGCAAAATATTGGAATACAATCATTTAGAAATTGTACTCTATTACAAAAAGTTGCTTTGCCAACGCAATTGAAAAGAATAGAAATTTTGGCTTTTGAAGGCTGTAAAAGCTTGACAGAGCTAATAATTCCAGAAAGTGTAAATCATTTTGGCTACCGAGCATTTAAAGATTGCAATAGCTTGAAATCAATTTACCTTTGTCACAAAATACCCCCAATGGTCTCTACTGAAAACGAAATTTTTCCGGAAAGCGTTACATCGCGCGCCACACTCTTTGTACCGAAAGGAACAAAAAAAATGTATGCAAAAGCAAATTTGTGGAAAGAGTTCATGCACTTGAAAGAATATGCAGAAGATGAGCTAATTAAATCATTAACCATGCAACTAACTCTTGTTTCAATGCAGGAAGTAAATCAGCGCAATCCAATTTTTTATAAAACAAGTTGAGAGGCTGCTGGCTCATCCAAAAAGAAATCTAAATTCCCAGCAATAGGTTGAATATAATTTGCGGGATAGTTTAAAGCTTCTGGGCTATTTGTCATTATGTGTTTCATAATAAGTGCTTTATTGTTGCCAGTAATCATAAAAAGCACATGCTTTGCAGCATTAATAGTTTTACCAGTGAGCGTTATACGTTGCTGAAGCGAATAGGGATTAGTTCCCACTGATACAGCAGCATCTGTATCAAGCAGTTCTAAATTGGGAGGAAAAATTGATGCCGTATGCCCATCGTCACCCATACCAAGCAAAATCAAATCGAAAACAGGAAACCCATTACTCACAGTCAATTTATCGCGAAGTAAATGTTCGTAGCGTTGAGCTTCCGAAGATGCATTTGCTTCCCCGTGCATTCGGAAAACATTCGTTTCAGGTATCAATTTTTTTTGTAGTAAGTTTTGGTAAGTCATACCATAATTGCTCTCCTTATGTGTGGGTTCCACGCAACGCTCATCTACCCAAAATAAACGTATTCTCTCCCAATTTAGTTGTTGGCTATAATTTTGTCCGAGCAATTGAAATAGGCGCATGGGGGTATTTCCACCCGAAACAGCTATATTGAAAAATTCAGATTCCTGTACTAAACATGATCTTTGCTTAATAAGTTCGGCAACAGCAAGTGACATGGTGTCTATGTCCTTAAAAATATTGATAGTACGCAAAGAGTTCATAAATTGAATATTATTTGAGTTAAATTAGGTAATAGGCCAGAAGAACGCGCAATTACTCAGTTTTGAATTTTGAAAATGGATTGCGCCATTTCATAAATTTCTCATCGAACAGATTGTTAGATTCTTTAGGTCCCCACGTATTACATTCATAAAAGTAAAGTGGAATCTCTGGGTCATTCTTCCAAGCATTTAAAATAGTATCTACAAATTTCCAACTTGCTTTTACAGCATCGGCACGTGCGTAAAGCGTTGAATCACCTATCATACAATCCAATATTAACCGTTCGTAAGCCTCCGCTATTTTTTTATCAGCCAAATCGGAATAATGAAAAGCCATATTTACATTTTGAACTTTAAAGCCTGCGCCAGGTATTTTCATTCCAAAATCAACTGCAACACCTGCATCAGGATGAATGCGTAAGATAATTAAATTGCTGGGTTCTGTAAGACAAAGTTGCTTAAATAGTTGATGGGGAGCTGGTTTTAAGTGTATTACTACTTCCGTAACACGGTCAGGCAATTGCTTACCAGTACGAATATAAAAAGGTACATCGCCCCATCGCCAGTTGTCGATAAATAATTTTAGTGCCACAAAAGTTTCTGTTTTGGAATTTGGCGCCACCCCTTTTTCCTGGCGATAAGCTTTTTGAGGCTCATTGTTCACTTCGCCCGAAATATACTGACCGCGCACAACATAATTTGACACTTCACTTGAGCGCATAGGGCGAATAGCTTGCAGCACTTTTACTGTTTCGTTACGGATGGCATCGGAATCAAAAACTACCGGTGGCTCCATAGCAACCACAGCCAGTACTTGCAATAAATGGTTTTGAATCATGTCACGTAGCGCACCCGATGTATCGTAATAGCCACCTCTGTTACCAACACCAATTTTTTCGGAAGCTGTAATTTCTATTCTATCAACATATTTTCTATTCCAAATAGGTTCAAAGAAACCATTTGAAAAACGCGTTACCATAATATTTTGTACGGTTTCTTTACCCAAATAATGGTCGATACGATAAATTTGATCTTCATTAAAACCATTGTGAAGCTTTTTATCAAGCTCAATAGCAGAATCATAGCTATACCCAAAAGGCTTTTCCACTATAATTCGTTTCCAACCATCTTCCTCTACATTTAAACCACATTTAACCAAATTAGCAGCCACCACATCGTACAAAAAGGGGGGGATTGAAAAATAATAGACAATATTTTTTGTAATCTGTAGTTTATCAGAGAGTAAATCGATATAAGTGCTTAGCGAAAAAAAATCTTCTTCAGATTGGTTGTTTACTTTTTTGTAGTAAACTGATTGTAGAAAATCTTCAAGTTTTTCTTCATTTCCGACAATCGACTTGGTAGCAAAAGTATGCATTGTCTCTTTTACATCGAAGCGAAAAGCGACTTCATCTTTGTCCTGACTGCCAGCTCCGATTACCACGAACCTTTCGGGGAGTAGTTTTTCCAGGAAAAGCTGAAAAACGGCTGGCACTAATTTACGTTTAGCTAAATCACCATTCGAGCCGAAAATTACTAACACTTGATTTTCAATATTATTTTTTTTCATACTAACAACTTATTGTATTTAAAATTTAAACAATTAGAAATTGGGTTTGTTTAAAAAATAATTAAAAAATAATTAAATTGTAATGCATTATCATTTAAATAAAATACT
Source organism: Porphyromonadaceae bacterium CG2_30_38_12 (assembly GCA_001873635.1). Classification (GTDB taxonomy): domain Bacteria; phylum Bacteroidota; class Bacteroidia; order Bacteroidales; family Paludibacteraceae; genus Paludibacter. The sequence goes on from MNZK01000061.1 coordinate 7,741, forward strand.
ATTCTGATTTAAAAGCTACATGATTGAATCATACTAATTAAACACACATACGTAAATAAGAAGAATAATATCAAATGGTATTGTTTGCAGTAATTAACAATTTAATAGGCACGAAGTATGTATTCATAAATATATTCTGCTAAAAAATAGAATCTGTCAGATTATAATATATTGATTTACAAAAAAAATACGTGTTTTTTAATCCCCGTGATTCAAATATTTTGTTTATAATGAAAAAATTTATGTCTTCATATCTTTATGCTTCATATTAAGTATATTTTTTTTAAAAAAATAGATTCTTATTCTTATAATCACAAATATTAATGCCCCCATTATTGATATGTATTCGAGAACAGTATGAAACATTTATAGGATAAATGTGGCATAATTTGTGCTAAAAAATTGTGTTTAATCACGATAATTTTCAGGTGAAAATAAATTACAGTGTTTTTTTTTGACTTATTTGAATTTATTTAAATAAAATTATTACATTTGTATTACATGAACAAATTGAAACTATACCTGCTATTTTTGTGGGTAACAATATTAGTTCCAAAAGTAATAGCACAAAGTAAGGGAAATGAGTTTGTACCTCATGGCGGAGCACGTTTAATGGCTCAAGTTGATGGTAACGACACTGTGCTACTTGCTTTTTTGCACGATATTTGGGTTTTCCCACGTAATAATTTTAAAAACAAACGACAAGAGCAGTATTTTTGGCGTACAGTGCGCGATGTGAAACGAACATTACCTTATGCACGACTTATAGCCAGCGAACTTAGGCAGCTCAACATAAAAATTTCGAACATAAAATCGGAACAGGAGAAAAAAAAAATTGTGAAAGAATTTGAAAAAAGTGCCTTTTCGAAGTATGAAAACGACATGAAAAAAATGACTATCAATCAGGGGCGAATACTTATAAAATTGGTTGATAGAGAAACAGAAAAAACTACTTATGACCTCATAAAATCATACAAAGGTGGTTTCACTGCATTTTTTTGGCAAGGCATAGCAACTATTTTTGGTTCGAGTTTAAAATCCGAATTTGATGCAAACAACAAAGACAAAGTATTGGACCGCGTTATTGTACTGGTAGAAGCCGGACAACTTTAATAAGCAATCGAATGACCGTAATATATATATATTTTATAACTAAAAAATCTAAAGTATGGCATCAATAGGGAGAAGAATAATGTCAATTTTCAAGAGGAAGAAGCATGTGGAAGAATCGGAAAAAACCAAAATCAGAAGAAGGATACGTAACAAAAAAAATGTACTAAGCGATATGGAGAAATCGGATGGCTCAATAGCTGTTTTTAGTAAAATTGAGCTGTTGCCAGAATTTATTTCTGCACGCAATATCCTTATCTACTGGTCATTACCAGACGAATTGCCAACCCATAGCTACATTTTAAAATGGAGTAAAAACAAGCAAATATTGCTCCCCATGGTAAAAGGCGAACAGTTACTTATCAAGCCATTTTCATCGGTTAATGAACTTCGCAAAAGTGATATGGGGATATGGGAGCCTGAAGCACAGCGCGAATACCTGAAACAAATCGACTTGGTAATTGTTCCTGGTGTGGCTTTCGACCGTAAAAGAAATCGATTAGGCAGAGGAAAGGGGTACTACGACCGTTATTTCAACAATAAAAAGGTAACCAAGATAGGCGTTTGTTATGACTTTCAGTTACTTGAGAATATTCCTGCTGACTCCTACGATATAAAAATGGACAAAGTAATTACGCCAAACTATAATATTGTATAGCTAACTTGGTTGTAATTTGTTGTTCTAGCAAATCAGCATTTTTCCACAAAACCTGTGTTGAAGTAGGTTTGATATGCAAAAACTGCATAGGATTTATTGTACAGGCACGAATGTAATCGAACAAGTTTAGGGTATTTAAAAAAGTATGTTTTTGGCAGATATAATAATTTATCTCGTCCACATTTTCGGTGCCAAAATCGAGGATTAAGTGCTCAGGATTTGCAGTACAAGGGGCACTTAATTCGGGCACAAAAACGTGTCGAAATTGCTCAACAGCTTGTTTAATTTGGCTCGAAGCAGCCAAACGCACCGAATGAATGGGTGGCGATAAAACACCATCAAAAAAAGCAGCATTGGCAATCTCGTGTGTACCCAGAACAAAATCAGTGTAGCTGAGTTCTGCCGTAGTTTTATCAAAGCTCACAGCATGATTTTTGAGCAAACATCCGTTAGGCTGAATTACAAACTGACTACAAAGGCTTGGCATGTTTTAGGCTTGTTTTTGATTCGGATTTCTGCTTTTTTTGCTCGTACAAATTCACTACTTTGTGAATGCTATCTTGCGCAATAGCGTCATACTGGCGTATAAATTCCATACTATCCACCAGCAAATCAAACCTCCCGGCAAATTTGGAGTAGTAATTTAGAGTGCCGGTGATAGAGTCGATACGATGCATTTTTTTTGCTAAAAACACAATTCGATACCTACGCAACAAGCTGTCATTAAAAGTTTTACAAACAACACTGTCCGATTGCTTGTTTGCATAATGAATGCGAATAATAAACTTAGTATCACTACTTTTATTGCTTGGAGCCATTCGCATTAAAAATGAAATTTTGTAGGAATCCCGCCATGCCAACTTGCGATTTTTGATTACAAAAGGAAGGGTGGTAGGCGTAGAATCGCGAGATAAAACAAAACGCTTCGAAGCCAAAGGCCAGATATCTTCTGTAGAATGACGTAATGCAGCCGAATCAACTGGATGATATAATCCTTTACGCACTTTTTCGTCTAAACCCGTTAATTGCTCCACAACTTGGGTATAAATGCGCTCAAACTTTTTTGGATGTTGCGTGTACCACACTAAAGAAGAGTCAAATTGCTTCTGCGTGTAGTCATTTTTAAGAAGCAAAGCACTATAATATAACTTATTAATACTATCATTGGCATTGCCTAAATTTTTTGCAGCCAAAGCACCATCCAAGGTATGCAACTGAATGAGGAAGTCAGTCATTTGGCGTTGGCTTAACACATAGCTGGGTCGATTTTCGCAAGAATATAATACTATCACCCATGAAAAAAATAAAAATATTTTTGAAAACTTAGCTTGCATCGTGCTTATTATCAATTTTCTTGGTATCCAAACTTCGATTCAAATCTTGGCGATAAAAAATAAGGATGATACCTACGGAAATGCTAATGGCAGCATCGGCAATATTGAATATAGGGCTAAAAAACAAGGTTTCTCCGGCATTATTTTTTATTAATGGGAAATAAAGCATATCCACCACTTTGCCATGAAACAAAGAGGCATACCCACCTGTTTCGGGTAAGAACGTGGCAGCCATCCCCCAGCTATCGCTGAATAAAACTCCATAAAAAAGAGAATCGAAAATGTTACCCGCAGCACCTGCCAATAACAAAGAAACAGCTAAAACATAACCCTGTCGGGCATTTTGCTTAATGAGTGTATGAATAAAATAAGCTAATCCGGCAACAGCAACAATTCGAAATAAAGTAAGGAAAAGCTTACCAATCAACTCTATACCGAATGCCATTCCATTGTTTTCGATAAAATAAATTTGGAACCAGTTAAAAACTTCGACATGTTCGCCAAGAGCAAAATTAAGTTTAATAAAAATCTTGGAGGCTTGGTCAATGCAAATAATTAAGAAAATTAACGCTATGGATTTAATTGTAATGGACATGATGATAGCTATGTTAAGATGCATAAAACGGCAAAAAAATCGGCAACGAATGCAAAATGCTGTTGCCGAAGATTATTCCCACTACTTGGTTTAACGCTTCAATATTTTAACGTTTAGTTTCATTTTTAGCTTCAATACTCAGTGTTGCATGAGGCACAGCGCGGAGACGCTCTTTGGGAATTAATTTTCCCGTTTCGCGACAAATACCATACGATTTGTTTTGAATGCGAACGAGTGCTGCTTGTAGGTGCTGAATAAATTTCATTTGGCGCTGTGCTAACCTGCCCGATTCCTCTTTGGATAAGGTTGCAGCACCTTCTTCTAAAACTTTAAAAGTAGGTGATGTATCCATAATATCATTTCCACTGGCATTGGAAACGCCATCGCGTAACAGCTCATAATCTTTTTGTGCTTTAGCAAGTTTGTCAAGGATTAATTCCTTAAACTCGTCTAAATCTGCATCTGAATATCTAATTTTTTCTGACATAACTGTTCGTTTTTGCTTTTAAAGAGGTGCGAAAATAACAAATAAATTTCAGTCCTCCAATTATTTTGTAATTATTTGAATATGTTCTATGCTTTTTGAACCAACAAGCGAACCGCTTCGCCATCAAAGTCAAGCTCTGTTGGCAGTTCCAAGCGAGGCGCCTGCTTAATAGTCAAAGCTAATGTTTGCGAAGCTATGTACGCATTGAATTCGTTTACGGCATCATCAATCAGCGGATTATTTTCGATAAAAATATTGATTTTATCCGTTATTTCAAAACCGTTCGTTTTCCGAATGTTCTGAATGCGATTCACAAGTTCGCGTGCAATACCCTCGCGCCTCAGAGCCTCTGTTACAGTAATATCTAAAGCAACAGTAAGTTTGCCTTCGTTAGCCACTAACCAACCGGGCATATCCTCTGTAATAATTTCAACATCCTCGGCAGCAAGCACTACTTCACCCATAGGTAAAGCTAAACTGTAAGTTCCATTGCGCTCAATTTCAGCTATTTCCAAATTTCCAAACGAAGACATTGCCACAGCAATTTCTTTCATTTGTTTCCCATATTTTTTACCCAAAGTTTTAAAATTAGGTTTTATTTTCTTCACTAAGTTTATCTGAACGCTATCGGGTGCAATAATCTCAATTTTTTTTACATTTACTTCGGCTTTCACCAATTCGGCTATATAAGCAAGCTGTTGAAAAGTTTTCTCATCGGGTGCTGGGATCAGAGCTTTGCTGAGCGGTTGACGTACTTTGCGGTCGGCTTTACGGCGCAGAGCAAGAATCATTGATGAGGCTTGTTGTGCCAATTGCATACATTCCTCCAAGTTACTATCAATAAGGCTACTATCACAAATAGGGAAATCGGCCAAATGCACCGATTGAGTATTATCTTTGTGCGTAACAGCATTCAAATCAAGAAACAATTGGTCGGCAAAAAACGGAGCAATAGGCGACATTAACAAAGAAACAGTTTCCAAGCAAGTGTAAAGTGTTTGATAAGCCGCGATTTTATCTTCGTCATAAGCCCCACCCCAATAGCGTTTACGATTAAGACGCACATACCAATTACTCAGATTTTCGCCAACAAAATCGGATATAGCTCTGCCGGCACGCGTAGGTTCAAAAGTATCATAATATTCGGTAACCTCTTTGATGAGCGAATTGAGTAACGAAATAATCCATCGATCAATTTCGGGTCGATTTTCTAATGGAATTTCGGGCTCTGAATAGCTAAACTGGTCCACATTGGCATATAAAGAGAAGAAGGAATAGGTATTGTAAAGTGTTCCAAAAAATTTGCGTCGGACTTCTTCTACCCCTTCTATGTCGAATTTAAGGTTATCCCAAGGCGATGCATTGGTCATCATATACCATCGCAAAGGGTCGGAACCATACTTTTCGATGGCAGAAAATGGATCGACACCATTGCCCAAACGTTTGGACATTTTATTGCCGTTTTTATCCAAAACAAGTCCATTGGAAATTACATTTTTGAAAGCTACCGAACCACGAACCATCGTGCTGATGGCATGAAGCGTAAAAAACCAACCACGTGTTTGATCAACACCTTCCGAAATGAAATCAGCAGGGAAGCCCCCTTCGTCAATCAAAGAGCTATTCTCGAAAGGATAATGGAATTGAGCGAAAGGCATGGCACCCGAATCGAACCAAACATCAATTAAATCCAATTCACGCTTCATGGCTTTACCCGAGGCAGATACCAAAATTATGCCATCTACATACGGGCGATGTAAATCTATATTTTTTACGGCATAATTTTCAGCGGTATATTCACCCACTTTAAAATTTTTGTACGGATTTTCGGTCATCAATCCAGCAGCAATTGATTTTTCAATTTCAGTTATCAATTCTTCCACCGAGCCAATACATATTTCTTCTGACCCATCTTCGGTGCGCCAAATTGGGAGCGGAGTGCCCCAGTAGCGACTGCGGCTCAAATTCCAATCTTGCAAGTTTTCGAGCCATTTGCCAAAACGACCTGCTCCAGTAGATTGTGGTTTCCAATTGATGGTATCGTTCAGCGCCATCATCTCCTCGCGACATGCAGTAGTTTTCACAAACCAACTATCTAAAGGATAGTACAGAACTGGTTTATCGGTGCGCCAACAATGGGGATAGTTGTGCGTATGTTTTTCTATTTTATAAGCTAAACCTTGTTGTTTCAGCATTACGCAGAGGTCTATGTCCAGCGTTGTATCTTCCTCAGCCAAGGTATTATCGAATGCATTTTTTACATACCTTCCAGCATACGCTGCATAAAGTTCAACATTTACATTCGAAGCAACAAAGTCGGAACTCAAATCGTCTATTTTGAAGAATTTTCCTGTCCGATCAACCATAGGCTGACGATTTCCGTCTTTGTCAATCAACAACATAGGAGGTACGCCATTTTGTTTAGCCACACGGTCATCGTCGGCACCAAAAGTAGGCGCAATATGAACAATTCCGGTACCATCTTCGGTGGTTACGAAGTCGCCAGTGATAATGCGAAAAGGAAAACCACCTAAATCCTCTTTAGGGGATTTGGAGTTACTATCTTTTATAATTGGATTAACCCAAGGGATTAATTGCTCATATTCCATACCGGCAAGGTCTGAACCTTTGCATTTTCCAAGTGTTTGATATTCATTTTTGCCAAACACTTGTCCAACCAAAGCTTCTGCGAGAATATATTTACAGACTTGCTTTGTATAAGGATTTGCTGATTCGACCAACATATAATCTATGGATGGTCCTACGCAAAGTGCTGTATTTGAAGGCAATGTCCACGGAGTAGTTGTCCAAGCAAGGAAATACACTTCTGTGAAAGTCACCCCAGCAGTTGCATTGAGCGCAAATCGACGTTTAAGTATTTCGCTTATGTTCTGTTCATTTTCTTTTCCTATTGAGAGGCGAAACTGCGCCACACAGGTTGTATCTTTCACGTCACGGTAGCAACCGGGTTGATTCAGTTCGTGCGTAGAAAGCCCCGTTCCGGCAGCAGGAGAGAATGGTTGAATTGTGTAGCCCTTATAAATTAAATTCTTGTTGTAGAGCTGTTTAAGCAACCACCAAAGTGTTTCAATGTACCGATTGTCATAGGTTATATACGGGTCATTCATATCCACCCAGTAGCCCATTTTGGTAGTCAAATCTTCCCATTCTTTGGTATATTTAAGCACATCTTTTCGGCAGGCAGCATTGTAATCGTCCACACTAATAGTCTTACCAATATCCTCTTTGGTTATTCCCAATGCTTTTTCAACGCCTAATTCGACAGGAAGCCCATGTGTGTCCCAACCGGCTTTACGTTTAACCTGAAAGCCCTGCATGGTTTTATATCTACAAAACACATCTTTAATGGTACGCCCCATTACATGATGAATACCCGGGAGTCCATTTGCCGAGGGAGGACCTTCATAAAAAACATACGATGGCTTTCCCTCGCGGGTTTCGATACTTTTATGAAAAACATCATTTTCTTTCCAACGTTTCAAAATTTCTTTATTCACATCGGAAAGATTCAATCCGGGATATTCTTTAAATTTAGACATGTATTCTATTGACTATACTTGTGACTGTTGTTATAAAATTTTCGATTTATTCTGTTATCTCGATGGCAAGAATTTTATCACCTTGGCGGATGGCATCAATCACATCCAGCCCTTCCACTACTTTTCCGAAGCAAGTGTGGTTTCTATCTAAATGAGCCGTATTTCGACGTGAGTGACAGATAAAAAATTGCGAGCCGCCGGTATTTCTGCCCGCATGTGCCATGGATAATACGCCGCGGTCGTGATATTGATTACCACCAGTGAGTTCACATGGAATTGTGTATCCCGGACCACCCGAGCCATTTCCTTTGGGACATCCACCTTGTATTACAAAATCGGGAATTACGCGGTGAAATGTGAGCCCATTGTAGAAACCTGATGTTGCTAACTTAATGAAGTTTTCGACTGTTTTTGGGGCGTCCTGATCGTAAAATTCAACGTCCATAGTACCTTTTTCGGTAATAATTTTTGCTGTTTTCATCTGTTTTTAATTTTTATTTTTTAGCTTGCAAAGATACTAATTTTCAACTGTAGAAAAATGCTTGCAGGGAACAATTTTCATTAAATAAGCTAACGTTGAGAGATACAATTTAAAAATATAATTGCGCGGACGAGGTTGAGATTAAGGCAATTTACGATTAAGTGAGCGGCAAACGGGACTCGAACCCGCGACCTTCGGCTTGGGAAGCCAACGCTCTACCAACTGAGCTATTGCCGCAAAAACGTTAGATTTTAAGTGCTGCAAATGTACGTGTAATTTTTAAAAAACACAATAGATTTACAAAAATGGAACTTGGTTTAAGCAAAAAAAAAACGAAATTTCAATTCTACTTATAAAAAATGCCCTTTCACTGAAAATATTATATTTTTATGTAAAGCCAATTTATATTTGCATTGAATTTACAAAAACAACAGAATTCTTTCACCATTTAAAAACAGTAATTCAATGAAAACAAAAAAATTAGTTATCATAGCTTCGGTAATCGGAATGATTAGTTGGAGCTGCACATCCGAAAACCCAACGGGTAGTTCGTTACAATTGAGCCTCGATCAAAGCTCGAAAACCTTGAGTAATGCATTAACGGCAATCACAACATCGCCTGGTTATCAAGTTTTGGCAACGCCATCAGTAGCCGTATCAACGGCGTCGAAAGTTTTTTCTCCCGTTGTTGATTCTACATTCAACACTATTTTATTGTCCGATATTGTGGGCGAATATGAATTTAATAAGGCTAATACTTATCAACGCTGGAAACAGCCCATTACTAATTTTTTTAGCAAAACTGCTGACAATGAGTCGCTTATGATAGTGCGTTTACCCGAAGAAAAAATTAAAAGACCAAATTCGCTTTTTATGTATAATCCTGCCGATACCCTGTTGACCAACAACTATGTGTTTACGCTTAATAAATACGATTACAAATTCAATCGTGTGTTGGGGTGGGATTATACTATGGCTTCTACAATCAATGTGAAAAGTGTGGATGCAGGTGCATTGAGCATTCAATCGTCGAGTAGCAAAGAAGCTGGCTATAAATTTGCTTCCGAGTTTGCATTTACAAACGGATACACCACCAAAAGCAGTTACACTACAGGCGATACAGCTGTGTCGGTTTATGCCATTTACGAGGGCGCAAAAGTGATTTACGAGGAAAGTTTTACTGCGATTAAAACAGCAGCCGACATGCGTCACCGTGAACGTGAATACGCTATGACTATTGGCGATGTAAAAATTGTCCGTCAGTTGGGACCCACCAGTTTGGATAGTGCCAAGGTATATCTAACTGGTGTTTTGCAAACAACTGCCAAAGTGGAAGTGGTAGATATTGCAACTGCCGATGGCACCGATGTAAGTGTAACTGCTCACAAGCGCGAACTGAAAATTACCTTCGACGATGGTACCAGCAAAACAATAAGCGAACTTTTAGGTACTTCGGTCGAAACTATTCGCAACTTATTTATATCTTTGCGTCAATCCTATTTTGCAACTGGAATTGTTGATAGAATTGCATGGGATATTTATATGAAGAAGTAATAAGTTGAAGTAAAATTATAGGTTTAGGGGAAGTACAGAACACTTCCCCTTTTCAAATGAAAAGAATATATGCAGGAAATTAAAGACAAAAAACTGAGTATAAATACCATCGAAATCCTTGTTTTTACAATTGTGTGGTTGTCTATTTTTTCCATTCCCTATTTAGTTCAACAATCATCTAATACTATTTTTTGGGAAAAAATACTCTCCGAATGGCTACGGATGGGAGCTTTATTGCTCTTGTTTTTAATTAATATTATTGTTCTTGTGCCGCGCTTGTTGTTTGCAAAAAAATATTTGAAATATACTTTTGCGGCTATTCTTTTAGTGCTTTTTGTCAATTCTGTAAGTATATTATTACAACACTATATATTCGAATTGGAGCCTGTGGCGATGCCAAAAATGGAATTGGGACCCGGCATGCCACCCATGGAGCTGGGCAGCAAAATGCCAGCACCTATGGGGTTCAGAGCGCCGGTTCAGCAAATGCGACCTTCGCTTACTATGAAATTTGTCAATAGTTTTCTGTTGGCAATATTAGTAATGGGTGCCAGCATAGCATTTAAACTAATGTCGAAATGGTTGAGCGAAGAAAACCTGCGAAAAGATGCCGAAAAAGAACAACTCAAATCGGAATTGGCATTTCTGCGCCATCAGGTAAGTCCACATTTTTTTATGAATACGCTCAATAATATTCATGCGCTTATTGATATAAATACCGAAACAGCCAAAGATGCAGTTATTCGCTTGTCGACACTCATGCGGTATTTGCTTTACGAAACTTCCGCCGGACATATTGCATTGAAAAAAGAAATTGACTTTATCGAAAGTTATATTTCGCTTATGCGTTTACGCTATTCGAACAAAGTAGCCGTAACATTCGAAATCCCAGCGAATACTCCCGATGTCGAAATTCCGCCCATGCTTTTCGTGTCTTTGCTCGAAAATGCTTTCAAACATGGTGTGAGTTATCAAGCGGATTCATATATTGCGTTTTCGATGACTATTGTGGAACAAAAAATACTTTGCGTTCTTCGTAATAGCAAACATAAAAACTCGACGCAGGGCGAAAAAAAATATTCGGGTATAGGACTTAGTAATATTAAAAAAAGTTTGGATTTGCTTTTTCAAAAAGAATATAGCCTGTTAATTAACGAAACTGAAACCGATTTTGAAGTTCAACTAACAATACCACTATATGAGAATAAAATGTTTAGCCATTGATGATGAGCCGCTTGCTTTGCAGCAAATTAGTGCCTACATCGACCGCACTCCATTTTTAGAAAAAATGGCATTGTGCCAGAGTGCTTACGAAGCCATTGAATTTACCGACCAACAACCGGTTGATTTGATGTTTGTGGACATTAATATGCCCGACCTCAATGGACTTGATTTTGTGAAATCGCTTAAAAATAAGCCATTTATAATATTCACAACAGCTTACAGCGAGTATGCGCTCGAAGGTTTTAAAGTGGATGCCGTAGATTATATTTTGAAACCCATTTCGTACGACGAATTTTTGCGTGCTGTCAATAAAGTGCGCGACAGAATGGCAGCTACTGCTGCTGTAACTTCCGAAACGGTTACGATGAACAAAGAAAGTTTGTTTGTAAAATCGGAGTACAAATTAGTTCGTATTCAACTTTCGGATATTAAATACATCGAAAGTGCCAACGAATATATTCAAATTCACTTAGATACCGATAAACCTATTACTACTCTTGTGCGCCTCAAAACTATCGAAGCTGAACTTCCAAAAGATAAATTTATGCGCGTACATCGCTCATTTATTGTTAATTTGGATAAAGTGAAAGTTATCGACAGAAACCGTATTGTGTTCGATAAGGTGTATATTCCAGTTGGCGACCAATACAAAGACGAATTTCAGAAATTTGTAGACAAAACTTTTTTGGTTTAATAAAACTTTTTTATCATGCAAAAAATCACTTTTATTATCCTGTTTTTTTTTTCAGGGATAAGTCTTATTGCTCAAACTACAAAAGTAGTAAATGTTAGTAGTCAGGGAAATTTAAAAAACCTGATAACAACTTCCGAGCAAACAACAGTATCGACACTTACATTAACAGGAAGCATCGATGCACGCGATTTTGCTTTTATGCGCGATAAATTATCGGTTCTTGCCGTGTTAGATTTGTCAATGGTAAGCATTAAAGCTTATACAGGTGCCGATGGTACAAATACGGGAGTTTATACAGCTTATATTGCTAACGAAATACCAGTTTATGCGTTTTACGACCCGCTACTTTTTACCTACAAAGCAACACTTACAACAATAAAGTTTCCTTCTACAACCTCAAAAATTGGTGAAAAGGCTTTTTATTATTGTTACAATTTGTCCAGCACCATTATAATTCCGGCATCTTTAACCAAAATTGGCGATGCTGCATTTTATGGTTGCTCGTCGATTTCAACTTTTTCGGTTGTACCAAGTAATCCGCGTTATTCTTCGAGCAGTGGTGTTCTATTTAATAAAAGTCAGGACAGCTTATTTATTTTTCCACCTGCAAAAGGCAGCTCATACACTATTCCTTCAACCGTGAAACATGTTGGTAGTTCAGCATTTGATAATTGTTTAAAAGTGTCGTTGGTAACAATTCCTACATCGGTAACAAGTATTGGAAGTTATGCATTTTCTGGTTGCTCGGGTGTTGTAGGTAGTTTAACCTTGCCTACTTCGCTCAAAACGATGGGTGATGGGGCATTTTATGGTTGTTCGGGCTTAAGTGGCACGGTAACTATTCCGGCCTCGCTTACCGATTTTGGCAATTATTGTTTTCTGGAATCGAATAATATAAGTTCGTTTGTAGTCAATACGTCGAATCCAAATTATAGCTCTGAAAATGGAATATTATACAGCAAAAATAAAGACACGCTATTTATTTGTCCTCCTGCCAAGCAAGGTGCTGTAAGCATACCTTCCACCGTTAAGTTATTAGGAAGTTACGCCTTTTATAATTGTAGTAAACTTACAGGAACAGTAAATATTCCCGCTTCCGTTGATTATATTGGTTATTACGCTTTTTATGGCTGTAGTTCATTAAATGTGTTTGAAGTTAATCCTCAAAATAATTATTTTTCGGCCGAAAATGGAGTTTTATTTTCAAAAAATAAAGACCGGTTAATTGCTTATCCTATTTTGAAAAATGGTACTTACAGTATGCCTACAACGGTAATGCAAATCGACCCTGCAGCGTTTGCATTCAGTCAGCTGTCGGGTGCATTAGTACTGCCAGCAAGTGTAAACGCTATCGGCGATTATGCTTTTTACAATGCAAAACAGATCTCAGCAATAAATGTTGATGGAGCTAACCAGCGTTATTCGTCGGATAATGGCGTATTGCTAAATCGTACTCAGGATACACTTTTTATGTGTCCGTTTGCTAAAACGGGAAGTTTCGTTGTGCCAGCAACCGTTAAACATATTAATTATTCGGCTTTCGATGGTTGTGCGGCAATTTCAGCCATAACTTTACCCAATTCCCTTATTAGTATTGGAGGGTATGCATTTGAATATTGTACTGGTTTAACCAAAATTCTTTTACCGCTGCACACTACCAATATTTCGGATGGAGCTTTTTATAGTTGTTCAAGTTTGACAGAACTTAGCATTGCTAATCCAAATCCTCCTATTGTTGATTATTATACTTTCGATCAAATTAATAAATCGCTTTGTAAGTTGATTGTGCCCGTTGGCAGTTCCACCATTTATTCTGCTACAAATTATTGGAAAGACTTTACAATGCTGAGCGAACAGCTTTTTTATAGCGCAATATCCGAAAATTCGGAAAGTAAAATCAGTTATTCGCTGAATGGAAATGTATTAACATTGAAAAATGCTGGTGCCAACCAGAACTTAATGATTTATTCCATCGCAGGAGTATTAGTTTACAATGCAAAACCTGAATCATCCATTATTCAAATTAGCCTGCCTGCTAAGGGATTTTACATAGTTTGGTCGGAAAATAATGTATTCAAAATCAGCTTTTAAAATCATGTTTATATTAGAATAATATCACTTTTACTGATGCAAGATGCCTGTTCACTGAAATTGTTTGGAATGCCTTATTGGATGTATTAATTTTGGGGTATTAATTAAAAAAGTCAAACAATTTTAAAAAACAAATTATCATGAAAACAACCAATTTATTTTTAGCTGTAATGCTAAGTTTCGTATTTTCTTCGTGCAACGATTCAATTGCTGCAACCGATTTAGACTTGAGTGCCGAAACAAACATCGAAGAGATGTTGCAGGCAATGGAATTTACTTCCGATTCAACTTCAATTTCTCAGACCGAACGCGATGGATTAGTTTTGATGCGTGAGGAAGAAAAATTAGCCGGTGATGTATATGCCTATTTTTATACAAAATATGGGTTACGTCCTTTTACAAACATCAACAAAAGCGAAGTGCAACATTCGGGTGCTGTTTTACGATTACTCACTTATTTCGGAATTCCTGACCCTGCACTTACCGAAGCGGGCAAATTTTCGAATCCAGACATTCAAGGATTGTATAACAAACTAACAGCCGATGGCTCAACAGCCGAAAATGCACTGGCAGTTGGAGCATTTATCGAAGAATATGACATAGCCGATTTACGAAAGCTGATTGCCGATACTCAAAATTCGGATATCAAAATGGTGTACACCAACTTGTTGAATGGTTCGTATAATCACATTAAAGCATTTACAAGGGTTTTAGCTGGTAGAGGTGTAACTTATACTCCGCAAATACTATCAGTAGATGATTTAAACGAAATATTAAACTAAAATAGCCAGTTTACAGAAAAAACAAAGCTATTCACTGAAAATGTTTTCGAAAATCAGATTCAGGGAGTAGCTTTGTATCAAATTAAAAATTAATAAAAAATACCATGCGAGTACGAAAAAACATAGCAACCAGCGACGAAGGTTTTCTTTTTAACCCTACTACAGGCGATTCGTTTTCGACCAACACCATAGGCGCCGAAATAATTCTGCTAATGAAAAAGGATATTCCTACATCCGAAGTGGTGGATACAATTTGTGCCAAATACGATGTGGATAAAGAACTTTTCGAACGTGATTTGGAAGAATTTACATTGCAATTAAAAGGTCATAGTATTTTGGAATAGGTGCAAAAGGTAAGAAAGTAAGAAAATGAATACCGAAATGAAACATAAAATAGTAATAGCTGTTACGGCGTTAAATGCCATTGATAGTCCGGGTCCAGGCGTGGCGGTGATTCGTGCCATTCGCGAATGCAACGATTTTGATGTGCGAATTATTGGATTGTCGTACGAATCGTTGGAACCAGGGCTTTATATGCACGAATTGGTTGATAAAACCTACCAAATTCCTTATCCTACTGCTGGTACCGATGCACTGTTAGGTCGATTAAAATATATTCACGAAAAGGAAAATTTGGAGTTGATAATTCCTAATTTCGATGCCGAGCTTTTCAATTTTATAAAATTACGTGAGGCTTTGAAAAAAATGGGTATAGCTACCTTTATGCCCGATTTGGATCAGTTTGAAGCGCGCGACAAAATGAAATTGTTGGACTTTGGCAAAAAACACGGTTTTGATGTGCCCGAGGATAAGATTATTCACGAGTTCCGTGAACTGATAAAAATTGAAGAAAACTTTGAATTTCCATTAGTGGTAAAAGGTAAATTTTACGATGCCATTATTGCAAACACCATGGAACAAGCCGAAAAAGCCTATTATAAAATCATGTCGAAATGGGGTTTACCAATTATTATTCAGGAGTTTATAAAAGGAACGGAAATTAATATTGCTGCTTTGGGCGATGGTGAAGGAAATACGATAAGTGTAATTCCCATGCGTAAACTCTATATTACTGACAAAGGCAAAGCGTGGGCAGGTATTACCTTAGACGACGAAAGCTACATCGAATTGGCGCGAAAGTTTATCAAAGTTACTAAATGGCGTGGCGGTTGCGAACTCGAAGTTATGTTAAGCAACGACGGCAAACCGTACATTATGGAAGTAAATCCGCGTTTTCCGGCATGGATTTACCTGACGGCGGCGGCTGGTCAAAACCAACCGGCAAGCTTGGTAAAAATGGCGTTGGGACAAAAAGTTAAATCATTCACGGACTACGAAGTTGGAAAAATTTTTGTGCGCTATGCATGGGATTTAATAACCGATATTAAGGAATTTCAGAAAATAGCGGGCAATGGGGAGCTATAATCATTTACATTTTAATCATTTACAATTTACAATTTGAAGATATCATGGAAAAAATAAGATACGAAAGGCCATTCATTATTAAAATGAACGCCGGATTGATGAATAAATTCGGAACACAGTCGGTAAACGAACCTGTAACACACATTGAAAGTGTTTCGGTAAAGGGAATGTTGAGTGAATATGGATCTCCACTGTTTGTAATTTCGGAAAAACAAATTCGCCGCAATTACCAAAATGCAACACGTATTTTCAAAACCCGCTACCCAAAAGTGCAATTTGCATGGTCGTACAAAACCAATTACAACAATGCTGTTTGCCGTATTTTCCATCAGGAAGGATCGTGGGCTGAAGTGGTTTCGGGTTTCGAATACAACAAAGCACTCGGAAATGGTGTGCAAGGTAACAAAATCATTTTCAACGGTCCTGATAAAAGCGATAGCGACCTGATACAGGCTGCTCAAAATGACTCGCTCATTCATATCGACCATTACGACGAATTGTATTCGCTTATTCGCCTTAGCGAAGAACACAGTTTAAAACCACGCGTGGCTATTCGTGTAAACATGGATACAGGCATTTACCCAAAATGGGACCGCTTTGGTTTTAATTTCGAAAACGGACAAGCTTGGAATGCACTCACACGTATTGCAAGCTCCGATAACTTGGAACTCGTTGGTATTCATTGCCATATCGGTACGTTTATGTTGTCGCCAACAGCTTATGCTATAGCTGCACGCAACCTCTGCGAATTGGCATGGAGTGTAAAAGAACGCTTTGGTAAAATTGTTCAATATATTGACCTTGGTGGTGGCTTTCCTTCCACCAACACGCTTAAAGGTGCATATCTGCCTGGTACTGACACGGTTCCTTCTATCGATCAGTTTGCCGATGCCATTACCGATGTGATTCTCGGATACGGTTTTAAACAAGACGAATTGCCAACCTTGATTCTCGAAACTGGTCGTGCAATGATTGACGACGCAGGCTATTTGTTGGGTTCAGTGCTGGCTACCAAACGCTTATCCGACGGACGACGTGCAACAATTATGGATTTTGGTTTAAATTCGCTGTTTACTTCACTTTGGTACGATCACAAAATCAGTCCGGCACAAAAACTTGGCGACCAAACCGAAGAAATGGTGATGTTCGGACCGCTATGTATGAATATCGATGTGGTGCGCGAAAGTATTACAATGCCCATGTTGCAAAAAGGTGATCAGGTAGTTGTACACAAAGTGGGTGCCTACAACATGACGCAATGGATGCAATTTATTACCTATCGTCCACCTATTGTATTAATTGACACTGATAATAATACACATATTATTCGCAAAGGCGAAGATTTAAAATACATGGAAGAACTGGAACAATTACCGAAACATCTGCAATAAGTGTGTGACCGACCATAAGTCGGTCTCACACGTATCAAAAACAGAGAGAGAGCGACTCAAAGTCGCGCCCTCACTAAAAATCAACGAACGAATGAAGCAAACTCTAAAAGATATAGTTAACGGAATTCTCAACAGCTATTCCATCATTTTCTTTTTGGATAATAAAATACTATCCGGTACATTGTTGGTGGTGAGTTTTCTCAATTTCTGGGCGGGCGTAAGTGGTTTGTTGGCTGTTGTTTTTGTGCTTTATGTGGGTAAAAAAATGAATCTGCATCAACCAACATTACAAAGTGGATACTATAGTTTCAACGCTTTGCTGGTGGGTTTGGGAATGGGAACATTTTTCGACCCAAGTGTGGTTTACTTCAGTTTGTTGGCATTAGCCTCGTTACTTTCCCTTTTGCTCTCGGTTGGTTTGGGAGGTTGGTTTTATAAATACAAATTGCCATTTTTGAGTATTCCATTTGTAATCACTTTTTGGTTTGTCGTGCTGCCGTCATCGCATTTCGAAAACTTAGGACTTACTCAACGAAGCATCTTTTGGATCAACGAATTGTATGCGGTAGGTGGTAACGGATTGCTTGAACTTTTTAAAACAATTGATTCGTTTCAGGTTCATCAGCTTGTCGATATTTATCTGCGTTCGTTGAGTTCTATCTTTTTTCAGAGCAATCTGATTGCTGGTACTCTTATAGCCATTGCTTTGCTCATTAGTTCGCGCATTATGTTTTCGCTTTCAGTTGTCGGATTTTTATCAGCTTACTTTTTTGCTCAATTTACGGGCTCGGAGGCTGCAAGTATCAATTATTACAACATTGGTGCTAATTATATGATGGTGGCTTTTGCTATTGGTGGCTTTTTCGCCATTCCATCGCGTCAGTCGTATTTGTGGACAATTTTGCTTATTCCACTCACTTCATTGGTATTGCTATTCTTTTATAAATTGCTCGGCTTTATTCAGTTGCCTGTGTTTTCATTGCCATTTTCGTTTGTAACCATACTTTTTGTTTATTTTTTGCAAATGCGCACAAAAGCCGAAAATTTGGTACTCACACCTTTACAACTCAATTCGCCTGAACAAAATTTATACACCTACCGAAACAATGTAGAGCGCCTTTCGGGCATTTATTATTTTGCTATAAATTTACCTTTTATAGGCGAATGGACAGTAACGCAAGCTCACAATGGTAAATATACGCACAAAGGCGAATGGCGGCATGCTTTCGACTTTATGATTACCGATAGTAATAATAGCACCTTTCGCAACGATGGCTATCAACTTACTGATTATTATTGCTATAACAAACCTATATTTGCACCTGCCGATGGTTTTGTCGAACTAATTTTGGATAATATTGAGGATAATATTCCCGGACAGGTGAACACTGTCAACAATTGGGGAAATAGTATTGTTATCAGGCATCTGAATGGATTGTACAGTCAGATTTCGCACTTGCGCAAAGGAACTTTCAAAGTACAGCAGGGTGCGTTTATCCATAAAGGCGATTTGCTGGCGCATTGTGGTAATTCGGGTCGTTCGCCCGAACCGCATATTCATTTTCAAATGCAGATTTTTCCGGCTATTGGTGCTAAAACCATCGATTATCCGTTTGCCTATTTTTACAAAACAAATTCCGGAAGTGATGCTTTGGTACAATACAAGAAACCACAGAAAGGCGACATTGTGGCTCCTGTTTCTTCAGACCAATTTATGTT
The DNA here is from genome assembly GCA_001873635.1 of Porphyromonadaceae bacterium CG2_30_38_12. Classification (GTDB taxonomy): domain Bacteria; phylum Bacteroidota; class Bacteroidia; order Bacteroidales; family Paludibacteraceae; genus Paludibacter. Next base: position 26,846 of record MNZK01000061.1, read on the forward strand.
TAATGCTTTCAATATATTGCCCGATAGTGTTTTAAATATGAAATATTCTATGAATGGGTCGAACGAAAAAATGGAGCGCTGGGATACTTACACGGATGCATACAATCAAAAGTATTTCTTCTGTGCCGAAACCAATTCCACCGCTTATTATATAAACGATGGTTCGATGTTTTATTTTACAGCATTTTATGGCAATAAAAACTCATTACTCTACTATTTTTATTTAGCAGCTTTTAAAATTTATTTGGGCAATAAGCAAATCGAAATTCAGGATTATTTACCTCTAAGCGTACTCAGAATCCCTCTTTCTATCAAATGGTTACACGATTTTGTTGCTCCTTTCAAAAGTTTTATCAAAGTGGAATACCAATCGGCAATCGAATTTTCGGATAATGCCCTTAATAGCGGTGAAGTACGCTTTGCATCGGCTATAAAATTTAATATGCTAAATAAGATTAACAAAGTAAGTGAAAGTACTGTAAAGATTACATCAAAAGGATTAACCGAATTTGAATATAAATCGAAAAAAACGCAAATCAAAGCAAGATGTATAAGTATTTAATTGTTATATTATTCGTTTCAACGTCTGTATTTTCGCAACAAAAACTCGATCATGCAACTGTCGATAGCCTTACCTACAATTTTTATCTGAATGGTAACTGGAACGAACTGATTTTGCTTGGGAAGCGCGCTGTAAACGAAGGCATTGATTTTAAATACTTGCAGCAACGTTTGGGCTATGCCTATTACGCACAGCAAAATTATTATGCTGCTATCAGGCATTACCAACATGCATTGATTTTCGATGCCGACGATGCCGTTTCGCACACATATCTGTATTATTCGGCACTGTATATCAACGATGAAGCAATGGCGCGGTACCACTTTTCGAAATTAGACGCTGAAAATCAGGCATTTTTAAAAATAAAAAAATCAAAGCTTGTTGAAGCGATAGATTTGGAGTACAATTATAAAATAAATAAAGATTATGCTGTGAATAATGCAATGACGAGCGATTTAAGAAGTAATCCACAGTATAAACGAATTGGGTTAAACTCGCAGTTAGGTTATCGTTTCAATTTGTACCAATCTTACTCAACTTTCACTCAAAAATCAGACTATTTCAACCAAGCTATTCAAAATGAGTATTATGTGGCGGGCGTATATTCCTTATTTAGTCGCACAAGCTTAATGGGAGCTTATCATTATGTAGGTACAACCTTCAATACCGATACCGATAGTCTTAAAATTCCGGGAAATCTTTGGTTTGGAAAGTTAACGCATAGTTTCAGTCGGTTCGATGTTTCGTTAAGTCAATCGCGTTTTACAAATGATTATAACGATGTTTCGCAAACTGGGTTACAATTAGGGTTTTCATTACCCCTAAAACCTAAAATTTACTGGAAAAGTTCGGTTTATAATATTACAGAATCTGACTCATCGCGTTTGGTTTTTAATCAAACAATTGGCGCGTTAATTGCACGTAGGTTTTGGTTGCAAGGCACAGTAACAATCGGAAATCTGAATAATTTTGTTGATAATAACGCACTCTATTTATACAATTCATTGGATCATACCACTTTCCGAACGGGTGCATCGCTATTCTATTATTTGGGCAAACACATTACTGTATTCACAAACTATTCGTACGATAAAAAACTTATCGTTGATTCACAATATAATTACAAACAACATTCATTTACAGGAGGTTTAATATGGAAATTCTGAAATTTAAAGCAATTCTAATTTGCTTGATAATAATAAATACTGCTTTTGCGCAAAATAATGCCCGTCAAACTGCTTTTGCTAAAAGTTACGAGTTTGAGAAAAAAACAAACTATAGTGCTGCCATCAAAGAGGTAAAAAGTGGGTACGATGCCAAGGATTATTTCAGTAATATTCGTTTGGGCTGGTTGCTATATTTAGACAAAAATTACACTGAATCAAAAAAGTATTACGACAAAGCCATTGCTTTAAAACCTTATGCCATTGAGGCACGTTTTGGAGCCATCAAGCCATTAAGCGCCATCGAAAGTTGGGAAAAAGTAACAGCACACTACTTACAAATACTTAAAATTGACCCACAAAATACGACTGCCAATTATTGGTTGGGGGTGATTTATTACAACCGGAAGGACTATGTAAATGCTAATAAGCTTTTCGAGAAAGTGGTAAATCTTTATCCACTCGATTACGATTCGATAATAATGCTTGCTTGGACAAAACTTAATCTCGGAAAAGCTGCCGATGCCAAAGTGCTTTTCAATCATGCACTGACTATTCGCCCCAACGATTCATCAGCTTTGAGTGGTTTGAAACTGATAAAATAAAAGAATTTCTGTATCTTTGCACTCCTAAAAAAAAATGCAAGTACGAGAAAATAAATATTTTTACATGAAATCTTTTAAACGCACCACCGTTACTTCCGCTTTGCCTTATGCCAATGGTCCTGTTCACATAGGTCATTTGGCTGGCGTTTATGTTCCTGCCGATATTTATGTGCGCTACCTTCGTCTGAAAGGGGAAGAAGTACTTTTTATCGGAGGTTCCGATGAACACGGGGTTCCTATTACCATAAAAGCTAAAAAAGAAGGCGTAACGCCTCAGGATATTGTAGATCGCTATCACGGAATAATAAAAAAATCGTTCCAGGATTTTGGAATTTCATTCGATATTTACTCGCGAACTTCTTCCAAAATTCACCGTGAAGTAGCTTCCGGAATTTTTAAAACCATTTATGACAAAGGCGGTTTTATAGAAAAAACTAACGAACAGTATTACGACGAAACAGCACAGCAATTCCTTGCCGACCGCTACATTACTGGCAAATGTCCGCATTGTGGTAATGAAAACGCCTATGGCGATCAGTGTGAAGCTTGCGGAACATCGCTGAACCCAACCGATTTGATAAATCCAAAATCAGCGATTAGCGGTTCGGCACCCGTAAGGCGCGAAACCAAACATTGGTATTTGCCTCTTGACCAACACGAAGCTTGGCTGCGTCAGTGGATTTTGAACGACCACAAAGAATGGAAACCCAACGTGTACGGGCAGTGCAAAAGCTGGCTCGACATGGGTTTGCAGCCACGTGCTGTAAGTCGCGACCTCGATTGGGGAATTCCAGTACCCGTTGCTGGAGCCGAAGGAAAAGTGCTATACGTGTGGTTCGATGCACCCATTGGTTACATTTCGAACACGAAAGAATTATTACCTGATTCCTGGGAAAAATGGTGGAAAGACCCCGAAACACGCTTGCTCCATTTTATTGGTAAAGATAATATCGTATTCCATTGCATTGTTTTCCCAGCTATGCTCAAAGCCGAAGGTTCGTATATTTTGCCCGACAATGTTCCTGCCAACGAATTTCTGAATCTCGAAGGGGATAAAATTTCTACTTCGCGTAATTGGGCAGTGTGGTTGCACGAATACCTCGAAGAATTTCCCGGAAAACAAGATGTACTGCGCTACGTACTCACTGCCAATGCCCCCGAAACGAAAGACAACGATTTTACATGGAAAGATTTTCAAGCACGCAACAACAATGAATTGGTGGCAATTTTCGGTAATTTTATCAACCGTGCTTTGGTGCTTACTCAAAAATATTACGAAGGTCAAGTTCCTGCTTTGGGCGAACTGACTAACTACGACAAGCAAACACTCGAAGAATTTGTAAACGTAAAAGCTGACGTTGAAAAACTGCTCAATAATTTCCGCTTTCGCGATGCACAAAAAGAGGCAATGAACTTAGCACGTATTGGCAACAAATACTTAGCCGATACGGAACCTTGGAAAGTAGCAAAAACGGATATGGTGCGTGTGGACACCATCATGCACCTGAGTTTGCAAATTGCTGCTAATCTGGCTATTGCTTTCGAACCATTTTTGCCGTTTACAGCCGAAAAGCTGCGCAACATGTTGAACTTGAAAACATTCGATTGGAAGGAATTGGGTAATATTGATTTATTGAAAGCCGGCGACCAACTGGGAGCTCCCGAATTACTTTTCGAGAAAATTGAAGACGAAACGATTGCTGCACAAGTTCAAAAACTACAAGACACGAAATTGGCAAACGAAGCAGCAGCCTACAAACCCAATGCGGTGAAAGAAAATGTGCCTTTCGACGATTTTATGAAAATGGATATTCGTGTAGCAACAGTGCTCGATTGTCTGAAAGTGCCCAAAGCCGACAAACTGTTGCAGTTTAAGCTCGACGATGGAATGGGCGGTCGGACTATTTTATCCGGAATTGCTGCTTATTATCCAAATCCTGAGAAACTCATTGGCATGCAAGTTTGCTTTATCGCCAATTTTGAACCCCGTAAACTGCGAGGCGTAATGAGCGAAGGCATGATTCTTTCGGCCGAAGATGCTAACGGGAAATTAGTTCTTATAAATCCAAGTGCTCTGGTTACGAACGGTGTGGAGGTGAAATAAAAAATAAAAAAAAGAGGTTTCAGTTACGAAACCTCTATTTTTTTTATCAAATCCATGCCTATATGAATGGCTTTTTCGTTGGCAGATAACAAGTGATGATGCCTTTCGGGAAGTGATTTTTTTAATCCTTTCAACACATTTTCGACTTGTACGATAGGGCGCACTTTGAGCAAACCACCCAAAATCATCATGTTCATGGTTTTTACCTGATTGTTGGCATAAGCATACTCAATAGCATCAATCCGATAGATGTTTATATCCGTGCGCGTTGGAAATTTATGAAATCCATTGCCATCGAATATCAATGTGCCACCAGGTTTTACCTTGCTTTCGAAACGTTCTAATGAAGGCTGATTGAGGATGATGGCTGTATCGAAAGCGTTTAATACGGGTGAGCTTACATGCTCATCGCTCAAAATCACAGTAACATTTGCAGTACCGCCACGCTGTTCGGGACCATAAGAAGGCAACCAGCTCACTTCTTGACCTTGCATAAGACCAGAGTAAGCTAAAATTTTACCCATCGACAACACTCCCTGACCACCAAAGCCAGCAATAATTATTTCTTCTGTCATTGTTTGTTTCGTTATTATTCGTTTTTCAAATCGCCCATCGGGAATACTGGAAACATGTTTTCAACCATCCAATCGTTGGCATCGGCAGGGGTCATTTTCCAACCTGCATTACAAGTCGAAACTACTTCTACAATAGATGTACCTTTGTTCTGCATGGAATTTTCAAAAGCGTGCTGTATGGCTCTTTTTGCTTTTTTCACGCCGGCAACAGTGTGAACAGCCTGACGTGTTACGTAGCACACACCATCCAACTTAGCAAGCAAATCGGTAATATTAAGTGGATTACCTGCCAATGGCACATCACGCCCGTTTGGTGTAGTTGATGTTTTCATTCCTGCCAAGGTTGTTGGCGCCATTTGTCCACCCGTCATGCCGTAAATACCATTATTTATAAAAATTATGGCTATATTTTCACCTCGGTTGCAAGCGTGAATTGTTTCGGCAGTACCAATAGCAGCCAAATCACCATCACCTTGATAGGTGAAAACCAAGCGGTCGGGCAATAATCTTTTTATGGCAGTTGCCAGTGCCGGTGCACGTCCGTGAGCGGCTTGTTGCCAATCCACATCCAAATACTTATAGGCAAAAACAGCACATCCAACCGGAGCGATGGCAATTGTTTTTTCTTGTACGCCCATTTCCTCAATAATTTCACCAATTATTTTATGTACAACGCCATGACTACATCCCGGGCAGTAATGCATCGGGACTTCATTCATAACCGTATTTTTTTTGTACACCAAATTGGCAGGGTTTATTATATCAGCTACATTCATTTTGTTAATTGTTTTTTAAATTAATTCTAACTAATTAGTTTTTCGAAATCAATTTATCTTTGAGCGCTTGAAGCACTTCATCGGGAGTTGGAACAATGCCACCCATGCGACCATAAAATTCGACTGGTATTTTCCCATTCACCGCTAAACGCACATCTTCCACCATTTGTCCGGCGCTTAGCTCCACCGAAAGCATACCTTTAACTTGCTCGGCACGCTTTTTAATTTGTTCGGTAGGGAATGGGTATAGCGTGATTGGACGTATCAAACCCACTTTGAGTCCTTCAGCACGAGCTAATTCGGATGTTTTTTGACAAATACGTGCACTGATACCAAATGCCACTAAAATATAGTTAGCATCTTCGCAGTTTATTTCTTCAAACAGTACTTCGTTTTTTTCTATTTCGCGATAGCGCCCTTGCAATACTAAGTTTAGCTCTTCCATTTCCCAAGCTTCCAAACGGAGCGAATTAATGACGTTCGGTTTGCGATGAGCAGGTTTTCCAAGTGTAGCCCACGGTGCAACCGCAATTATTTCCTCCTCTGTCCAGCGTGGTTTGAAAGGAGGCAACACTACTTTTTCCATCATTTGACCAATCACGCCATCAGCCAAAATGAATGTCGGAGTACGGTATTTAAAAGCCAAATCGAATGCTTTGCCCACAAAATCTGCCATTTCCTGTACCGAAGCGGGTGCCAAGGTTATCACTTTGTAATCGCCATGACCGCCGCCTTTTACGGTTTGAAAATAATCGGCTTGACTGGGCTGTATGGTTCCTAAACCAGGACCACCACGCATTACATTCACAACGACACACGGAAGTTCGGCACCTGCCATATACGAAATGCCTTCTTGCATAAGACTAACACCAGGGCTCGAAGAAGATGTCATGGCTTTTTTGCCACAGCCAGCAGCTCCATAGACCATGTTGATAGAGGCAGTTTCACTTTCAGCCTGCAACACAACCATGCCCGTAGTGTGCCATGGTTCCACTTCCATAAGTGTTTCAAGAATTTCTGATTGCGGTGTGATAGGATAGCCAAAATAGCCATCGCAGCCACATCGAATGGCTGCATGGGCAATGGCTTCGTTGCCTTTCATCAACCGAACTTCGTTTTCTTTATTTTCTTTTTTCATTGATTTTTTTAGAGTTTAACACGATATACTGTTATGCATGCATCTGGACAAACATTAGCACAGGCTGAGCAGCCTACGCAATCTTCGCTATTTGCCATGTGCGAAAAATTATATCCTTTTGAATTTGCTTCGGTAGATAATGCCAAAACAGTTGTGGGGCATGCAACCACGCAGAGGTCACAACCTTTACACTTTTCGGTATCAACTACAATAGCACCTTTAAATTTTGCCATCTTATTTTCATTTTTTAGTTACAATCTGTAATCCACTCGCAAAAGTAATTAAAAATAATACGAATGAAAATTATTGCCGATATATTAGTTTTTTTTAAACTAATAAAAAATATTTTTTATTCTTTAAAATGCTGATATATAATGTTATAAATGCTTACTATACATCCAACTCAAAAAATCGGGATAGCGGAAAGCATGTTCCCAACTGTTATGCCCAACACCTTTAAAAATTATAATTTGAACTTTTTGAGCCCCTATTGCTTTCAATTCGATATATGCATTTTGTGCGTACTTTACCGAAACCGATTTGTCAGCATCACCATGATACATTCTTATAGCCATGTGTTTCACTTTCTTCAGTTGCACCATTTCAGCTGCCCCGCAAATAGGAATAGCAGCTGCAAAAAGTTTGGGGTGGCGACATACGATATCAAAAGTTCCCATTCCCCCCAACGAAAGCCCCATCACATACATACGTTTTTTATCAACAGCTTCAGTCTTTCGGAGCGACAATATTAAACGTATAACTAACTGCATTGGTTCAGTGGGAGTTTTAGATTTATTCAAAATAAAACTATCATCCTCTTCTTCAGTAATATTTACCCATGAACCATTTTCGGGACATTGTGGAAAAACGACAATTGATGGAAATTGAGTGCGGTTAGTTGTATTGGTGAACAATGTAGCTCCGTGAGTTAGCTGCTTTTCGTTGTCATTTCCTCGCTCCCCAGAACCGTGCAAAAAGAGCACCAACGGATATTTTTGGGTAGCATCGTAATGTTCCGGAAAAAGAATACGATAGCGCAGGGTGTCGCCATTAAGGGTAAATATTCTTTTTTCAAAAGCCAAATTTTGAGATAGCATGCTGATTGACAATGCCATGCAAAACCAAGCCCAGAGGATGAATTTTTTCATTTCGTATTTTATTGGTTTGCAAATTTAATAATTTCAATGGATAAATAAAAAAAATACTGAACATATCTTCTACATACATCGTTTTAAGCTAACTTTGCAAACAAAATAATTACTACACAATATGAACTATTTACGTAAGCCTGAATGGCTTAAAACAAAAATATACAGCGAATCGAATTATTCTACCGTAAGTTCAGTGATTAAAGAACACGGATTACACACAATTTGCAGCAGTGGACGCTGCCCAAATCAAAGTGAATGTTGGAGCAGAGGAACAGCAACTCTTATGATAGGTGGTGAAATATGTACGCGAAGATGTAAATTTTGCAATACTTTATCGGGTAAACCGCTACCGTTGAACAAAAACGAACCTGACAAAGTAGCCAAATCCATTCAACTGATGAAGCTTCGTCATGCCGTGATTACTTCGGTGGATAGAGACGATTTGCCTGATGGTGGTGCTCAGCATTGGGCTGAAACCATACGTGCCGCCAAAACTCTTAATCCGGAATTAACCTTAGAAGTACTTATACCCGACTTTGACGGAAAAACAGAATTAATTGACATAGTGATAGATGCACATCCCAACGTCATTTCGCACAATTTAGAAACTGTTCGTCGCATTACTCCCTTAGTACGTACCAAAGCAAAATACGATGTAAGTTTACAGGTTTTGAAACACATTGCATCACGCGGATTGGTTGCCAAAACGGGTATAATGGTGGGATTAGGCGAAACAGACGAGGAAATTTTTCAATTGATGGACGATGCAGTAAAAACGGGATGTAGCGTGCTGACTATCGGTCAATACATGCAACCTTCGCGCCAACACATCCAAGTGAGTGCTTACATTCATCCCGATAAATTTGCTGAATATAAACGTGTTGCCTTAGAAAAAGGCTTCCGAATGGTTGAAAGCGGTCCTTTTGTTCGTTCATCTTATTTTGCCGAAAAACACATAGTGTAAGCTTTTGTGTGCCGAAAGCTATTTTGAAAAGCGAACAATAATACGCCGATAAGTAATTTTCGCAGTAAACTTTTTTTTTAAAGTAACTTTTTTAAAGCAATTCGCTTCGTCGGGGTTAAAAGCAAAGCTCCTGCTTTGCATATTGCAACAAAAAGCTATTTTTGTACTTCATTTATTCATTATTTTTGGAACTATGAGTAAAGTTTATCAAATTGTTGAACAACTATGAATGCCAATTGAAAAATTACCGCTCATGCGGACATTAGGTTCATGCTATTTTGGTATTTTTATTCTTTAAATATGGAAAGCAGGAGCTTTCCTTTTAGCCGAGCGTAGTATGGAGATATACGCTCAGCGTGTAATGCAACGTTTTTTTTACGCTACTGCGAGCGTGATGGAGGAAAACTATGTCCAAATGTAACGATTAAAAATAACGGAATAGATAACATGTCATTAAAACCAACAAACTTTACCAAATATTTATAGAAAACGCATTTATGAATCAATGTTTGACCCCAATTGGGGTCGCATATCTGTTGTAAATCTATTCTTCTACAAATATATGAACCCGATGGGTTCAGTTAATTGAGTTCAATTTTTATTTTAGTAAAGTAGAAATAAAAGAATACAAAAACAAATAACTAAATTTGAACTCGAAAGCACAGACTTTCAATTTGCTAATAATTGATTATCAATAATTTGTTTGG
>MNZK01000051.1 GCA_001873635.1 Porphyromonadaceae bacterium CG2_30_38_12
TATTTTGCGACCAACCTTTGGAGGCGTTATCTAAAATTTTTTCCCATTGCGTATCCGATTTCACTATGTAATTGGCAATAATCTCCACAAAATCTTCACGCGTTTGCGAACCACCATACGAGCTTGTAAAGCCGAGCGAAGCGGCTACGCGTTCATCTCTATCCTGCCAGCTAAAAGGTTCGTAGTTTTTGTACGAAATGAGATTAAACTCTTTGGGATAGGTTTTGGTTTGATGCAAAATGTGAGCAAATTCGTGATGCATCGTTTTGAAATAAAACTCATTAAGCATATCAACATCGCCAGAGTTTATGGAGTTTACTCGAAAAAGACTAATTTTAATACCTCCTTCGGCAAGCCCCAAAATCATAGTGCCATTGGCTGGGTTATAAGCTGGCGAACCGACCAAATGTATAACACGCGGTCCAATTTTTTTCAGAAAATCAGGTGATACGATTTTTGAATACACATCAAACCAAAGATACTTTGTAAGCACAGCAATTTTTTTTGAATTTTCGTAGGTAGCAGGCACTAAATTGTAACTCATGTCGGTGCCTACATCCTGCATTTTATACAAAAAACGCATATTGTAGGGCTTTAAAAAGTTATCTGACAAATACTTATCTAAATTATAGGATGCAGCAGTTGGTTCTAAATCTGCTGTGGAGGTATCGAAAATTGTTGGTTGTAACTTTTCTTCGGTGCAGGTAGTAAAGATAGCTAAAACAACAATTACGAGGCATAAAGTAACTAATATTTTTTTCATGTTTCAAAAATTTAATAAAAATTGAATTGTCATCGTAGTAATTATTTTTCTATGTTTTCAATAGTAGGTGATAATTTTAGCAGCGTATTGTTGGGAGCGCTGCCATCTGTCAGTCGTGTATTTGCTTCCATTCCGGCAGCAATTACTTCTTGGGGTATTTGCAAAGCGCGTCTCTCATCGTTCCAAGTAAGAATTTCTTCGCGGCTTTTGCCTACATGGTGTGTAATTTCAATGCCATATCTTTTCAAATCGAACCAACGCAAACCATCAAACACAGTTTCAATTCTTCTGTAATGCAATATGCAGTCAATCAATGCTTTTTGATTTGTACTTACCACAAAGTCGGGCGAAATGTTTTCCGTGTTGAAGGTGTTCACATAAGGTGTTCTGCCTGGCGTGTAAAAATTGCGGATTAATGTTTCGGTCAAGCTTGGCATGCTAACACCGTTCATGTGTCTGGCGTCATCAAAGGTTTTTAAATCGGCAATGGCTTCGGTTGTTCGGTTGAGATAAACCAATGCTTCTGCCCGACACAGAATCGTTTCGTCGCCCGTAAATTCAGCCCGCACAATATGTGCAAAACCAATACGCGCTACTTTGTCGGTATATTCAAAAAGTTCTCCACTTTTAGGAAAGAAAAGTCCATAATCTTGTGCGCCACGCAAATATAACTTGCCGTTGTAGCATGGATGATAGCTAAAGCCAGTCCATGTAGGTCCACTTCCAAATATTGTTGCTGTGGCAGCCTCCCTGTTGCAACCATAACGTGTACCGAAAATTCGATTCACCCACGATTGCGTTTGCACCAACAGAAAGTTGTTTTCGTTCGAAGCATTTATCCAACCATACACAAAGGCATCATAGGTTGGATAATTGGCGTTCCAATTACGCATTTTTTTCGATGGTATCTCGCCTAACGCAGCAGATGCATATTTAACAACATCGGCGTACTTGCGTTTGAAAAGGAAAAACCTTGCTGCAAAAGCATTTGCCGCTCGCTTATTGAAATGATATTTAGGCACATCATATAGTACGTCATCTACAAGCACCAACCCTTCTATCAAGTCTTTTTCTATCAGATTATATACATCGCTTACGCTCTCTCGTTCGTAATTCACCAACACTTTCGTTTCGGGTTCGGTAACGTAGGGTATGCCTTTATCTTGTGCACTAAGCAAGTCATTTTTGTAAGTCTTTGCGAATATGTTTACCAATATAAAATGATTGTATGCCCGAATGAGCAGCGCTTCTCCTTTTTGAGCTTTCACCTCATTGCCTTTGCCTTGTGCTTCGATGGTTTCAATGGCTTTCAACGCATGATTAGCCACAGCTATGGCTTTGTAGCAGCCACTCCACACTGCCGATGGCGAATCTTGTTCGTCGGACGAAACAGCTGCTTCGAAAGCAAATATCTCGTCGTGCATACGGTCGAAAGAACTTAGGTTGTAATATATGCCATTCTTGTCAGGCGAATTATTATCAATAAAATTGTCGCTGCTCAATTCGCACATCACAGCATAATTGCCATCGGAATAACCGCTTGACAAAAATTTTGAAATTTGTTTTGAAGTAACAAGTTCAGCTCTGTTATCGGGCACTTTGTCTAAAAAATCAGAGCAACTGCTCCATAGCGTTGCAAGTACGAGTATCGTGAGTGTGTGTATTTGTTTAATTTTCATAATTTTATATCATTTCATTTTTTTTTTTTGAAAATAAATTAAATGCCTACCCGCAGCGTTAATGTAAATTGCTTGGGCATGGGAGTTGCCACCCCTCCGGTATTCATAAACTCAGGGTCTTGCCCGTTTAATTTTTTATCGGAGTAAAGTAAAAATAAATTGGTAGCTTGAATTTTTAGTTGCAAATCGCTTAACTTTAAGTTTTCGATAAGCGATTTTGGAAAATCATAAGCCAACGAAACCTCTTTCAGACGAGCAAATCCCCCATCGGCAATGCGTGAAGTGGAATAATTGTAGGCATTGTAGGCGTAGGCTATTTGTGTGTCGTTGTAGAACTGACGAGCACTTGCTATTGTTGGGATGTTTGTTTTCAGCTCATCGCCAGGCAATACCCATCTGTTTTTGAATTCTTTAGGCAATGACGTTAAGTCGGTGTAAACTGCACTAAATACGGGGTCGAGACGTACTTTGTTTCCAAACGAATAGGTTATAAATGCATTCAATCTGAAATTTTTATATTTGAATAAATTTCCAAAACCACCCGTGATGGTGGGATCGGTAGGACCTTCATATTTCAAAAAATCCAATTTATTAAACTCCTGAAAATTAATATTGGTAACTGTTTCTTCGCCATTTTGATTGGTGAATTTTGGTAAACCCTCATCGTTTAAGCCTAAAAAAGGGATAGAAAATAAAGCTCTTACTGGGTAACCTTCGAGCGCATAGCCCGAGCCTGTAACAAGCTGAACCACATTGCTTCGCGATTTTAAGCTTGTTATTTTATTGTCAATCCAAGCAAATGTAAGGTCTGTTGTCCAGTTAAAATTTTTGGTACTGATGTTTTTTGTCGAAAGCGTAAATTCTGCCCCTTGCGATTTCATGGAGGCTACGTTGGCATATTTCCCAATCACACCACCTACACCTTGCGTATAAATTCGCCCTATCAAATCGTAATTATTACGCGTATAGTAGTCAATGGCAACGTTTACCTTGTTTTCCACAAAACCTATGTCTGCACCTATATTCAGTTCATGTTTTTTTTCGTAAGTTAGCTCACTGTTTTCAATATCTTCGAGCATGGTTGCATTTTCACTTACTGTCGATAGTGGTCGCCAGGGCGAATAAGAACGAAATATCGGCTGCGCATTTGTAACATACGAAGGTCCTCTATCTGCCGTAAGGCTATACGAAGTTTTCAATGTGAAATGGGATAAGGCAGGTTTCAATGCGCTGAAAAAACTTTCTTCGTGCATGTTCCAGGCTAAAGCCACATTCCAAGTAGGGAGCCATCTCGATTGGGTCGATTTCCCCAACTTATTTGTCCCTTCGTAGCGCCCTGTGAGGTTCAGTATGTATTTCCCGTCGTACGAAAATGTGGAAGACGCAAAGGCAGCAAGGCTTCGGGTATATGTCCAGGCATTGCCGTAATAAGTGCCATTTTCTTCTTTTTGTTGTTTGAATAAATGGTAATCAACAAAAGGTACACCGCCGTCATTGTACAGATATCCCCAACCTTGAAAAAACACCGAGTTGCGATCGGTCAAATTAGATTCGACACCTGCAAACAAATTTAATAGATGCTGTTCATTTGTGCCAAATGCTTTATTGAATGTTGTTGTTCCTCTAAAGTCGAGCTGCATAATGCTGTAATCGTCGCGCAAATATATACCTCCTTCGGGCAAAACTGTTTCGGGTAAAGCATTTTCATTGTCGGGGTCGGTGTAAAGGTATGGGTTGGAACTACGAATGGTCTCGTCCTCTGGTTCGATACCTGCGCGATAAGCCATAGCTTGATTTGAATTGTCCTTAATGAAATGTTCTTTGGCAGTGCCTTGATAACGGATTGATGCTAAGCCATTAAATTCAAGCCCTTTCAATGCTTTCCAATTCAATTCCCCTTGAAACTTTACATCTGAAATTTTCAAATCGATATAATTGTTGTTTAGCTCATTGAAAATATTAAACGATGCATAATTTCTTTTGTAATACGTGTTGGGGTCGAGTGTGCGCGAAGTGTTTAAGGCAAAACTGTATGGGTTTATGTCGAAATTTCGTTTCACTTCACCTCGTACCACGTCTGTTTCCTGCCCCAGCGTGCCAGGTGCTGATTGCGAACGGTGCGAGGCGTTGGTTAGAAAGTTTAAACTCAATTTCTTTGATAAATTGAAGGCAGCGTTTACGTTGGCAGTGTAGCGCTCCACATCGCTTACGAGCGTCCAGCCCGGATCGTTCATGGCTGATACAGAGGCATAAAGTTTTGCCTTTTCGTTGCCCGAACTGATACTCACCGCATGGTTTTGTACCAAGGAATTTTGAAACAATAAATCGAACCAATTGGTATTTCTAAATTCAGCATCACGCAAATAGGCATTCATAGCACTTGTGGTGTGAGCCAAAGCGTAGGTGTCGGTTATGGGGTCGTAGGTGTCCAACAGTTGATACATTTTGCCATACACGCCCGAATTAGGACTGTTGGCAATGGCTGCTAATTCCAACCATCCTTTCTGTTCCATCTCTTTGTAAATTCCCATTTGCTCCTGCGAGTTAGAGATATTGAAATTGTTGTAGCTTGGCTTTAAGCGGTTGGACAATTCCATGCTGTAGTTTATTTTGCTTTGTCCCACTTTGCCTCGTTTGGTGGTGATAACAATAACTCCTGCCATAGCTCTGGCGCCGTAAATTGATGTGGCAGAACCATCTTTAAGTATTTGAAAATTCTCAATGTCATCGGCATTTAACCCAGCAATAGCCGACGAAATGAGCGTTACAGCATCTCCCGACGAAAGTTGGTCGGACGAAACATCAACGGCATCTTCCATCACGACACCATCTACCACCCACAAGGGCTTGGAATTTCCATAAATAGAAGTGGCACCACGCACACGAATTTTGGGTGCAGTGCCGAAAGTGCCCGATACATTTTGCACAGAAACACCTGCTGCCTTGCCTTCCAAGGCACGACTAATATCTGCTACGCCATCGAGTTTCGTTTTTTCTGCATCGAGCTTAGTAGCAGCACCTGTAAATAAGCGCTTGTCCATTTTTTGCATGCCAGTAACTACAAGTTCTTCCAATTGCTTGCTATCCGACTCCATGACTATACGTAAATTTGGCTTTGCTGCTATCTCTACCATTTTCATGCCTACGTAGGACACAATTAGTTTTTTGTACTGTGCTGGTATCTCAAGTTCGAACCTTCCATTCAAATCTGTCACAGTTCCTCGTTGGCTATTTGCTAAGGGATACACAGCAGCGCCAATAATTGTTTCTCCGGCTTCGTCCATCACGACTCCTTGGATTTTTATTGTTTGAGCAAAACTTATGCTTACATACAAAACAAAAATAATTAGCGTAATATAGCGGTTTTTGGTAAATAAAAAATTCATCGGCTCTTTTTTTTTATGTTGAAATTTCTTAATTTAAATATTATTTGAAATAATAATGTATGTGGACGAATTATTGATTCGTCTTCAAATAAAAATCGTCCTTTCAACGGACGAGATGACACATTTTTGTATTTTAGATTATAAAGTTAAGGTTTTTATCCAGAATAAGTATTGTTGCTGAGTGTGTAGTCAAACTTTATTTTTGGATTAAACACGAATGCGTGTCATTTTGTTTAAACATCATGCTATTTAGTTTCAAATTGACAAGTGCAAAAGTATGGTTTTTATTTGAATTTCTATGCATAATAACATCATTTTTTTTGAACATCGTATTTTTTAATCGTATATTATTGTTTCTAATCTCGTTTTGACACATACTTATTGGTTTGATTTACAAATACAAACCCATTTTTTTTTGTCGTTTTAATGTTGATGTTATGCAGCTTGCTATCGTGCGTAATTAGAGTTTAGCTGAAAACTTACAGGGTGTTGTTGTACAAAAAAAAGAGCTGCTCGATGGATTATCGAACAGCTCTTTGATTATAAATCCCCTTTTGCGCGATTTAGGGGGGTATTTTTACAATTGTGGTCCTGAAGGAATCAATGCCTTGGCATCGTCGTTGTCGCAGTATTGTTCAAAATTCTTGATGTACTTAGCAGCAAGCGATTTTGCTTTTGTTTCCCATGCAGTAACATCAGCGTAGGTATCGCGTGGGTCAAGAATTTCAGTATCTACATTGTTCAATACAGTAGGAGCTACCAAATTCAAAATTGGAATGTGTTTTTTTTGAGCATTCTCAATAGAACCATCGATAATGGCATCGATAATAGCACGCGTGTTTTTCAATGAAATACGTTTTCCTGTTCCGTTCCATCCGGTGTTTACCAAGTAAACTTTTGCATTGTGTTCTTTGGCTTTGCCAATCAATGTTTTTGCATACACGGTTGGGTGCAAAGTTAAGAATGCTTCACCAAATGCAGGCGAGAATGAAGGAACGGGCTCTGTGATACCACGTTCAGTTCCGGCTAATTTGGAGGTAAAGCCCGATAGGAAGTGATATTGTGCTGAGTTTTCGTCCAAAATGGATACGGGAGGCAACACGCCAAATGCATCAGCCGAAAGGTAGATGATTTTAGATGCATGTCCTGCACGTGAGGGAGAAACGATTTTGTTGATGTGGTAGATTGGATACGAAACGCGTGTGTTTTCAGTTTTTGAACCACCTGATGTATAGTCAGCAACGCCATCAGTGCCTACTGTAACGTTTTCCAGCAAAGCATCACGGCGAATAGCTCTCCAAATGTCAGGTTCTTTGTCTTTCTCCAAATCAATAACTTTTGCATAGCAACCACCTTCATAGTTAAATACGCCATTGTTATCCCAACCGTGCTCATCGTCACCAATCAAATAACGTTTTGGGTCAGCTGATAAAGTTGTTTTTCCGGTTCCCGAAAGTCCGAAGAAAATAGCGACATCGCCTGCTTCGCCTACGTTGGCTGAACAGTGCATAGAGGCAATACCTCTTAATGGCATGTAGAAATTCATCAACGAGAAAATACCTTTTTTCATTTCGCCGCCATACCAAGTACCACCGCAAATTGCCATTTTTTCGCTTAAGTTAAACAGCACAAATACCTCTGAATGCAAACCGTGTTCTTTCCAGTTGGAATCAACTGCTTTCGAACCATTTAAGAAAGTAAAGTCAGGTTCACCAAAGTTTGCCAATTCGTAATGCGAAGGACGAAGAAACATATTGGTAACAAAATGTGCCTGCCATGCTACTTCCATTACAAAACGCACTTTCATGCGTGTGTCATTGTTTGTACCAGCATAACAATCAACTACATAAAGTTTTTTTGAAGAACCAAGTTGGTTAGTTACCAAAGTTTTACAGTCAGCAAATGATTCTTTGCTTACTGGTTTGTTGATATTACCATCCCACCACATGTTGTTTTCAGTGATTTCATCTTTCACAAAAAACTTATCCTTAGGAGATCGTCCTGTGAAAATACCAGTATCAACCGATACAGCTCCAGTTGTTGTTAAAACACCTTTTTCAAAACCTTCGTTTGCAGGATCAATTTCTGCCTGAAACAATTCTTCGTAAGTGGGATTGTAACTGATTTCAAAGTTACCCGAAATACCATACTTGCTTAAATCCAAATTTGCCATTGTTTTAATTTAAAAAATTTATTACTTGATTTTATTCTTCTCTCTTTTTATTCCTTTTTTAGCGCTACAAAAGTACGAAAATTTTTATTATCAAAAAACTAATTACGGAAATTTTTCCTTAATTAATCAAAAAAACAGGTTTTTAGATGAATTTATTCCAAAACAGTGAAATAACTTCTACAATTACGAAAAAGTTTTTCTGTATATCTTTCACGCAAAGGATAGACATTTAGGGTGTTACTCAAAAAAAAAACTTCTAAACTTTTTAAAGTTTCAACTCCAAAATCTTACAGAAATTGAGCGTGGTCAACAGCTTTCAACAAAAAAGCAAATCTCGCCATCTAAAATACTTATTTGGGAGGAGTTTCGTTGCTTTAAGGTTAATTAATAAAAGAAAAAATGAATTAATTTGCAATAGATTTGGAACCCGATTTTTTCTTTAACTTACACAAATAGAAAGTTTTATATTTAGATAGAAGAACGTATTCCGTTAATAAATTGTAGTTTTTGAAAATGCCCCAACTTGACAAACTGCTACATGCACACAGAACGAAAACAATCGAAAAAACAAACAGTGCGGAAACTCGCCACGTATGTAATATCATGGTGCCCAAAAGTTGCAAGGGTTTGGAATTTCATTTGCTTTCGGTATTGCTGCAAAATTTAAAGCTTGTCTGCTAAGCCACGCTGACGGACTGTTTCGTACAGAAGTACACCGGCAGCTACGGATACATTGAGCGAGTCGATACTTCCTAATAACGGAATGCGAATTGTTTCGTTGCACAGTTTGAGATGGTCTGGATTAACGCCATCATCTTCGGAGCCCATAATTAGTGCTGTAGGAACGGTAAAATTTGCTTCGGTGTAATCTCTGGTAGCCTTTTCGCTTGCTGCTACTACTTTTAATCCCGAGTTGGCTAAATATTTAAGGGTATTTCCTAAATTTTCGGTTCGGCATACAGGGATAGAAAGCAGTGCTCCGGCAGAGGTTTTCACGGCATCAGCATTCATTGATGCGCCCCCTTTGGTAGGTATAACCATAGCATGAACTCCTGCGCACTCACACGTACGAGCTATTGCACCAAAATTGCGAACATCCGTAATGCCATCGAGAACAACTACAAAAGGATTTTTGCCTTCTTCGTAAAGTGTAGGAATGATATCTTCTATGCGCTGATAGCTTACAGGTGATATAAAAGCAATAGCTCCTTGATGATTTTTTACAGTCATTTTGTTGAGCTTTTCAAGCGGAACATACTGAACCGGAATTTGAAGTCCATCGATAGCTGCAAATAATTCACGCGATAATTCGCTGGTCATATCTCTACGCATCAATACTTTATCAATATCTTTTCCCGCTTGTATCGCTTCAATAACTGTTCGTATCCCAAAAATCATATCTTTTTCGGGACGCTGTTTGTTTTTATAATTTATCATTTGTTTGTATCAAAAGTTGTGTGTTAATTGTTTTATAAAATAATATCATGGCAGCGAAGTTACAAAGGTAGAAAAAAATACTTAACTTTGCGATTCACTCATCATTTGTAGATATGAAAAAAATTGTTCTTAGTCTTTTATTTATTTCATTTGTTGTGCAATCCTGTATCAATGAGCCAACTATGGAAAAGAATGATCCGAAAGGAAATTTCGAAGCACTTTGGAAAATTATCGATACAAAATACTGTTATTTAGACTATAAGCATATTCGATGGGATTCTATTCATAGTGTGTATGCTGCACGTGTGGATAATGACATGTCAAACATGGCTTTGTTCGATTTGCTTGGCTCAATGTTGGCTGAATTGCAGGATGGGCATGTCAATTTATATTCAAATTTCAACACGAGTCGCAATTGGAAATGGTTTACCGAATATCCATCGAATTTTGATACCGATTTAATTTACAATGAAAGATACTTAGGCGCAAATTATTTTTCGGTGAGTGGCTTAAAATATGCTAAAATAGCCAACGGAAAGGTTGGTTATATCTATTTTGGCGACTTCTCTAACAGATTTTCGGATACAAATATGTATAATATTTTTAGTTATTTTATTAATTGTGAGGCGCTTATTATTGATGTTCGCAACAATGGTGGTGGTTACCTTGACCTTGCTGAGCAATTTGCATCTTATTTTTTTAAAGAAAAAACCCTTACGGCATACATTCAACATAAAGAAGGAAACGGGCACAGCGATTTCTCAAAACCAGTGGCAATTTACACGCCCGGACACAAAACGTTACAGTGGCAACGGCCTGTTGCAGTATTAACAAACCGCATGTCGTATAGCGCTACAAATGCTTTTGTTGTACGCATGAAGATGGCTAATCATGCCATTATTGTGGGCGACCAAACGGGCGGTGGCGGTGGTTTACCTATGTCGAGCGAGCTCCCTAATGGTTGGATGGTTCGCCTCTCGCAAAGCCCTATGTTCGATGCCGACATGCAACAAACTGAATGGGGTATTACCCCTGATGTACCCGTAGTATTAAATATAGCATTACGAGCTAATGGTATGGATAGTATTATCGAAAGTGCTATAAGTTTGATTACCAAAAACTAAAATTATGTTTTTTGTGTCTGATTATGATTTATATTCTTTTAAGCAATAAAAAAAGGATAACCAAAATTGGCTATCCTTTTCTATTTATAGTTGAGAAAGATATTATAAAAATTAATTTCTATCTTCCATGTCAATCACATTGCGGCGGGCATCTTCTTTTTTGTTGTATTCGTCGCGAGAATAAACAACAATTTTATCAAAATCGCGCTGACCAGTTCCGGCAGGGATAAGGTGTCCGCAAATCACGTTTTCTTTCATACCTTCCAAGCGGTCTGTTTTGCCATTGATAGCTGCATCGTTCAGAACTTTGGTTGTTTCTTGGAACGAAGCTGCCGACATAAAGCTTTGAGTTTGCAATGCAGCACGCGTAATTCCTTGTAAAATCTGGTTTGAAGTGGCAGCAACGGCTTCGCGCGTTTCAACCAATTTCATATCACGGCGCTTCAAAGCACTATTCTCGTCACGCAATTTGCGCGCTGTAATAATTTGACCTTTCTTTAAAGTTTCAGAATCACCTGCATCCAAGATAACACGTTTGCCCCAGATACGATCGTTTTCCTCCATGAATTCATTTTTATCTACAATTTGCTTTTCAAGGAATCGTGTGTCGCCTTGTTCCAGTATGTCAACTTTACGCATCATTTGGCGTACAATAACTTCAAAATGTTTGTCATTGATTTTAACGCCCTGCAAGCGATATACATCCTGCACCTCATTCACAATGTAATCTTGAACGGCAGTAGGACCTTTAATCATCAGAATATCCGATGGGGTAGTAGCACCATCTGACAAAGGTGTGCCAGCACGTACAAAATCGTTTTCCTGAACCAATATTTGTTTCGAGAGTGCAATCATGTATTTCTTGACTTCACCAGTTTTCGATGTAACGCTCAATTCTCTATTACCACGTTTTATCTTCCCGAAGTTCACTTCGCCATCAATTTCAGCCACAACAGCCGGATTGGAAGGATTACGTGCCTCGAAGAGTTCAGTTACACGTGGAAGTCCACCGGTGATATCACCCGCTTTACCTACTGCACGAGGAATTTTAACAAGCATTTGTCCTGCTTTAATCATTTCACTATCCGTTACTGCTAAGTGAGCACCTACTGGTAAGTTATAGGTTCGAATAATGCCACCATCTTTGTCCATTATGTGCGCACTTGGCACACGGTTACGGTCTTTCGACTCGATAATAATGATTTCACTTAGACCTGTTGCATCATCAGTTTCGGTTTTAAATGTTACATTTTCAACAACATCTTCAAACTCGATTTTCCCATCGGTTTCCGAAATAATAACGGCGTTAAAAGGATCCCATTCACAAATCACCTTCCCTTTTGTTCCTAATTCACCTGGTTTTACAAATAATTTAGAACCATAAGGTATGTTTTGATTGGTTAATATTATTTCTGTATTTACGTCAATAACACGCATTTCGGCTAAACGACTTACCACAACCTGATATGCACCAGTGTCGTCGGAGGCATTAACCGTACGAAGTTCATCGAATTCGAGGCGTCCATCATAACGTAAAATGATTTTATTTTCGGCACCTACGTTCGAGGCAACACCACCAACGTGGAATGTACGAAGCGTTAGCTGCGTACCAGGCTCACCAATGGATTGCGCTGCAATTACCCCTACAGCTTCGCCAATGTGTACCATTTTATTGGTAGCAAGATTGCGACCATAGCATTTTGCACAAACTCCTTTTTTCGATTCGCAAGTTAAAACTGAGCGTATTTCAACACGTTCGATGGGCGAGTCTTCAATTTTTTTGGCTAACGATTCCGTAATTTCCGATCCTGAGGCAACAATCAATTCGCCATTCAGCGGGTGATATATATCGTGAACCGATACACGTCCTAAAATGCGTTCATATAGTGAGGAAACAACTTCTTCGTTGTTTTTCATTTCAGTAGCAATCAATCCGCGTAGCGTTCCGCAATCGTCCTCGTTGATAATTACATCGTGCGATACATCTACCAATCGTCGGGTAAGATAACCAGCATCGGCTGTTTTCAAAGCCGTATCAGCTAAACCTTTACGAGCACCATGTGTTGAAATAAAATACTCTAATACTGAAAGTCCTTCTTTAAAGTTTGATAAAATTGGATTTTCGATAATCTGACCACCTTCAGCACCCGATTTTTGAGGTTTAGCCATCAAACCACGCATACCAGAAAGCTGACGAATCTGCTCTTTCGAACCACGAGCTCCCGAATCTAACATCATGTAAACAGAATTAAATCCTTGATTGTCAGTAGAGAGTTGTTTCATCAAAATATTTGACAATTTTGAATTGACGTGTGTCCATGTATCAATAATCTGATTATAACGTTCGTTGAAGGTAATGAAACCGTTGTTATAATTGTTCAAAATTTCTTCTACTTCAGCATTACCTTCCTTTACTAAAATTTCTTTTTCAGCAGGAATAATCACATCTCCCAAGTTGAACGACAATCCGCCCTTGAATGCCATCGAATATCCTAAATCTTTGATATCATCTAAAAAATGAGCTGTACGTGCTACTCCACACGAAGCTATGACATTACCAATGATTTCACGCAATGATTTTTTTGACAAAAGCTCATTAATATAACCCATTTTTGTAGGCACACATTTGTTAAATAAGATGCGTCCTACCGTAGTTTCAATTAATTTGAGTACACGTTTACCTTGTTCATCTAAGTCGTAAGTGCGCACTTTAATCCAAGCATGCAAATCAACTTTTTTCTCGTTGTAAGCAATTTCGGCTTCCTCGGGCGAATAAAATACTAAGCCTTCACCCGTAGCACCCGGACGTGGTTTTGTAATATAATAAAGTCCAAGAACCATGTCCTGTGAAGGTACTGTGATTGGAGCACCATTTGCCGGATTCAAAATGTTATGTGATGCTAACATCAACATTTGTGCTTCTAAAATTGCCTCATTACCAAGTGGTAAATGCACAGCCATTTGGTCGCCATCAAAGTCGGCATTGAAAGCCGTACACGAAAGTGGATGAAGCTGAATAGCTTTTCCTTCAATCATTTTAGGCTGAAATGCTTGAATACCAAGACGGTGAAGAGTTGGGGCGCGGTTAAGCATTACGGGATGACCTTTCATCACAAACTCCAAAATATCCCAGATTACGGGGTCTTTGCGGTCCACTATTTTCTTAGCAGATTTTACTGTTTTTACAATGCCACGCTCAATAAGTTTCCGTATTACAAAAGGTTTGTAAAGCTCAGCAGCCATATCTTTTGGGATACCACACTCGTGCATTTTAAGCTCAGGACCTACCACAATTACCGAACGTGCTGAATAATCGACACGTTTACCTAATAAGTTTTGACGGAAACGTCCTTGCTTTCCTTTTAACGAATCGGAAAGTGATTTTAATGGACGATTGGCATCTGTTTTAACGGCACTTGATTTTCTTGAATTGTCAAATAACGAATCGACAGATTCTTGAAGCATGCGTTTTTCATTTCGCAAAATCACTTCAGGAGCTTTAATTTCGATCAAGCGTTTCAAACGGTTGTTACGAATAATAACACGACGATACAAATCATTCAAATCGGAGGTTGCAAAACGACCGCCATCCAATGGAACCAAAGGACGTAATTCAGGTGGAATTACAGGTACAATTTTTACAATCATCCATTCGGGCTTGTTTCGGAGGCGTGATGCACGAAACGATTCAACAATCTGAAGCCGTTTCAAAGCATCGTTTTTACGTTGTTGCGATGTGTCTGTATTTGCTCGGTTGCGTAATTCGTAGGAGAGAGCATCCAAATCTAAACGCACTAATAAGTCGTAAACGGCTTCAGCGCCCATTTTAGCGATAAATTTGTTAGGGTCTGTATCTTCTAACAACTGATTTTCGCGAGGAAGCGATTCCAACAAATCTAAATACTCTTCTTCGGTAATTAGTTCATTATCAATAATATTTTCGCCATTGTGAAGTACGCCAGCTTGTATGATGACATATTTTTCGTAATAAATAATGGCATCCATCTTCTTGGTAGGCATTCCCAATAAATACCCAATTTTGTTGGGTAATGAGCGGAAATACCAGATGTGAGCTACCGGAACAACTAATTGAATATGTCCCATACGTTCACGACGAACTTTTTTCTCGGTAACTTCTACACCGCAACGATCACACACAATTCCCTTGTAACGAATACGTTTGTATTTACCGCAATGACATTCATAATCTTTCGTAGGACCAAAAATGCGCTCACAGAACAAACCATCTCGTTCGGGTTTATATGTACGGTAGTTGATGGTTTCTGGTTTCAGAACTTCACCGCTCGATAATTTTAAAATTTCTTCGGGCGATGCAAGTCCAATCGTAATTTTACTAAAATTACTTTTTACCTTATTATCATTTTTAAAAGCCATAATCTTTTTTTCCTTATTCTAAATTGATACTCAAACCTAAACCTTTTAGTTCGTGTAATAATACATTCAACGACTCTGGAATACCTGGTGTGGGCATTGGGTCGCCTTTTACTATAGCTTCGTACGTACGAGCACGTCCCATCACATCATCGGATTTTACTGTCAGAATTTCCTGTAGAATATGTGCAGCACCAAATGCCTCTAATGCCCATACTTCCATTTCTCCAAAACGCTGACCACCGAATTGTGCTTTACCGCCAAGAGGTTGCTGTGTAATAAGCGAATAAGGTCCTATCGAACGAGCATGCATTTTATCTTCAACCATGTGCCCTAATTTCAACATATAAATGACACCAACCGTTGCTGTTTGGTCAAATTGGTCGCCCGTTCCCCCATCTATTAAGTAGGTTTTACCATAGCGTGGTACACCAGCTTTATCAGTCCATTCGTCCAACTGATCCAAGCTTGCGCCATCAAAAATGGGAGTTGCAAAAGTTACTCCAAGTTCTTTGCCCGCCCAGCCAAGTACAGTCTCAAAAATTTGCCCTAAGTTCATACGCGAAGGTACGCCAAGGGGATTTAAAACAATATCAACCGGAGTGCCGTCGGCAAGGAAAGGCATATCTTCCTGGCGAACAATACGCGAAACAATACCTTTGTTACCATGACGACCAGCCATCTTATCACCAACGCGAATTTTACGCTTTTTGGCTATGTAAACTTTTGCAATTTGAACTATACCGTTTGGTAATTCATCGCCAATGGTAATGTTGAATTTTTGACGTTTTATTTGAGCATCAAGTTCTTTGTATTTTCTCAAATAATTCATAATCAATTGTTTTACCAAAAGATTTTTATGGTTATCAGTTGTCCACTTTGATAGTTGAACTGCCGAAAAATCTACCTCGCGAAGTCTTTCAATAGTGAATTTGCTGTTTCGTGAGATAATATCAGACCCAATAAAATCCTTAACACCTGCCGAAGTTTTATCACCCAATAGGGTTAATAATTTTTCAATAAGTGTTTCTTTTAAGATGCTTGC
This sequence comes from Porphyromonadaceae bacterium CG2_30_38_12, assembly GCA_001873635.1. Taxonomy (GTDB): domain Bacteria; phylum Bacteroidota; class Bacteroidia; order Bacteroidales; family Paludibacteraceae; genus Paludibacter. The sequence continues at coordinate 16,000 of MNZK01000051.1, forward strand.
TTGAGCCTCAAATTCTTCATCCAATCGAGGTAAAACAGCTTTGTCAGCTAACTTCGATTTACGATTCTTCAATGCTTTAGAGTATAGCTTTTTACCTACAACAACGCCAGACAATGAAGGAGTTGCTTTTAGAGATGCATCTTTTACATCGCCCGCTTTGTCGCCAAAAATTGCACGTAATAATTTTTCTTCAGGCGATGGATCTGATTCTCCTTTTGGTGTTATTTTACCTATAATTATATCACCCGGCTCTATGCGTGCACCGATACGTATGATACCATTTTCGTCCAAATCTTTGGTTGCTTCTTCGCTTACGTTTGGTATATCTGATGTAAATTCTTCTACTCCACGCTTTGTTTCGCGAACTTCGAGAAGTTGCTCTACAACATGAATAGATGTGAAAATATCTTCGCGAACAACACGTTCGTTGATAACAATTGCATCCTCAAAATTATAACCTTTCCAAGGCATAAAAGCTACTTTCAGGTTTTTCCCAATAGCAAGCTCACCGCGTTGGGTAGAATAGCCTTCGGTTAGTATCATCCCTGATTCTACTTTATCTCCTCTTCGCACTAAGGGGCGTAAATCGATGGTCGTGTTTTGGTTCGTCTTTTGGAACTTTGGAATTTTATATTCTTTGGTTGCGCTGTCGAAACTTACAAAATCCTCTTCTTCCGAGCGTTCATAACGAATTTTTATAAATTCGGCATCAACATATTCAACAACACCATTGCCCTCAGCCATAATTTGGGTGCGGGAGTCTTTAATTAATTGTCCTTCAATTCCCGTACCTACAATTGGAGCCTCGCAACGTAATAAGGGAACCGCTTGACGCATCATGTTAGAACCCATTAAAGCACGGTTTGCATCATCGTGTTCCAAAAATGGAATAAGCGCAGCAGCTATGGAGGCTATCTGCGATGGAGCCACATCCATTAAGTTTACCTCTTCGGGTAATACTACAGGAAAGTCAGCACCCAATCGCGATTTTACTTTCGAACGTATAAACGAACCATCTTCGCGCAATGGAGCATTACCCTGTGCTATGATTAAACTTTCCTCTTCTTCGGCAGTAAAATACTCAATTCCATCTTCGGCAGTATTTACTATTGAGTTTTCAACATGGCGATAGGGGGTTTCAATAAAGCCAAGTTTATTAATTTTTGCATAGATACACAACGAAGAAATCAAACCAATGTTTGGTCCTTCAGGTGTTTCGATGGGACATAAGCGTCCATAATGCGTGTAGTGTACGTCACGAACCTCAAAACCAGCACGTTCACGTGACAAACCACCCGGACCGAGAGCCGACAATCGACGTTTGTGTGTAATTTCAGCTAATGGATTTTGTTGGTCCATAAACTGCGAAAGTGCATTCGTTCCAAAGAATGAATTGATGACCGAAGAAATACTCTTGGCGTTAATCAAATCAATGGGCGTAAATACTTCGTTGTCGCGTACATTCATTCGTTCGCGAATGGTACGAGCCATACGAGAAAGACCTACACCAAATTGATTGAATAATTGTTCGCCAACAGTACGTACACGTCGGTTGCTCAAGTGGTCAATATCATCAACATCTGCCTTTGAATTAATCAATTCAATCAGATATTTAATGATCTCAATAATGTCTTCTTTTGTGAGAACTTTGATTTCAGGATCAATCAACAGATTTAGCTTGCGATTAATTCTGAATCGTCCCACATCACCTAAATCGTAACGTTTTTCGGAAAAGAAAAGGTTGTTGATAACCTCGCGTGCTGTGGAATCATCGGCTGGCACTGCATTACGCAATTGTCGATAAATATACAATACAGCTTCTTTTTCGGAGTTGCTGGGGTCTTTTTGTAATGTGTTATAAATGATGGCATAATCATTTTGATTCGCTTCCGGATTATGCAATAATATGGTTTGTGAGCCTGACTCTATAATTTCGTCAATATGCTTAGCTTCAATAATAGTTTCGCGATCGATGATAACCTCATTACGTTCAATACTTACAACTTCGCCGGTATCCTCATCAACAAAATCTTCTATCCATGTTTTCAGAACGCGAGCAGCTAATTTCTGTCCAAGTGCCTTTTTTAAACTTGCCTTGCTCACTTTTACTTCTTCGGCTAAATTGAAAATTTCAAGAATATCCTTATCGCTTTCAAATCCTATGGCACGAAGCAATGTGGTCACAGGTAATTTCTTTTTGCGATCAATATAAGCATACATCACATTGTTGATGTCTGTTGCAAATTCAATCCATGAACCGCGAAATGGTATTATACGTGCCGAATAAAGTTTGGTTCCATTAGCATGCATGCTCTGACCAAAAAACACACCCGGAGAACGGTGTAATTGTGATACAATAACACGTTCAGCACCATTAATTACAAAAGTGCCTTTGGGAGTCATGTATGGTATCGGACCTAAATATACATCCTGAATGACCGTATCGAAGTCTTCGTGATCGGGGTCGGTACAATACAGTTTAAGTTTTGCTTTTAAGGGTACATTATATGTCAAGCCACGTTCTACGCATTCCTCAATTGAATAGCGAGGTGGATCTACATAATAATCCAAAAATTCTAATATGAAATTATTGCGAGTATCAGCAATAGGGAAGTTTTCAGTAAATACTTTGTATAATCCTTCAGCTTTTCTTTGTTCTGGAGAGGTATCCATCTGAAAAAATTCGTGAAAAGATTTTAATTGCACTTCCAAAAAATCAGGATATTGTAACTGATTTTTTATGGTTGCGAAATTGATTCTTTGTTGGGATTGATTTGAAGACATTTCAAAGAGGGTTAAATTGATACAGCGAACTCAATTATTTTATAGACAAGAAAAGGTTTAGAATCCCCTAATGATAGGGGAATCTAAACCAAATACCTGATAATCAGGTTATTTTATTTAAGTTCAACGTCAGCGCCGCCTTCTGTCAATGATTTTTTCAATGCTTCGGCTTCGTCTTTTGTTACACCTTCTTTGATTGCTGAAGGTGCAGCATCTACTAAATCTTTAGCTTCTTTCAAGCCAAGACCTGTAAGTTCTTTTACTAATTTTACGATAGCTAATTTATTTGCACCGGCTGCTTTCAAAATTACATCGAAAGAAGTTTTTTCTTCTACTACTTCAACGGCTGCTGCAGGACCTGCTGCTACTGCTACTGCTGCTGCTGCTGGTTCGATACCATATTCGTCTTTCAAAATTTGTGCTAACTCATTTACTTCTTTAACTGTTAAGTTAACCAATTGTTCTGCAAAAGCTTTCAAATCTGCCATTTTTCTTTTTATTTTAAAAATTATTTTTTTATTTATTTTAATGATATTATCTCTCGGACAATGTTTTCAACACGCCGTGGATAGTTGTTCCTCCTGATTGGAGTGCGGATATAACATTCTTAGCTGGCGATTGCAATAAGCCAATAAGTTCGCCAATAAGTTCGTTTTTACTCTTCACAGTGATCAGAGCGTCAAGTTGGTTTTCACCAACATAAATACTTTGCTCTACATAAGCTGCTTTCAAGATAGGTTTTTTGCTCTTACTACTTTTGCTAAAATCTTTTATTAACTTAGCTGGGGCATTTCCTGTATTAGATAGCAAAACGGATGTTGCACCTTTCAGCGAACTGTAAATTTCACTAAAATCTACATCAGTGTTGTCAAGAGCTTTGCGTAGCAATGTGTTTTTAACAACTAAGAGTTTAATATCTTGCTTGTAGCAGACACGTCGTAATTCGCTTGTTTCGGCAGCGTTTAAGCCAGCGATATCAGCTAAATAGAAGTGTGCATACGAGTTGATAGTTGTCTCGAGTTGATTTATAATCGTGCTTTTATCTTCCTTTTTCATAAACTTTTAATTTTATTCTTCAACTGATTTTGGGTCTATTTTAATACCCGCACTCATTGTGCTCGAAAGATAAATGCTCTTCACATAAGTACCTTTAGCCGATGTTGGTTTAAGTTTCATCAATGTAGCTACAAACTCTTTGGCATTGCCTATAAGCTGCTCTACTGTGAACGATACTTTACCAACAGAAGTATGAACAATACCAAATTTATCAACTTTAAAGTCAATTTTTCCTTGTTTTACTTCTTTTACAGCTTTTGCCACATCGTTGGTAACGGTTCCACTTTTGGGGTTTGGCATTAATCCACGAGGACCAAGCACACGCCCTAAAGCACCTAATTTACCCATAATAGCAGGCATTGTGATGATAACATCAACATCGGTCCAGCCGCCTTTTATTTTTTCGATATATTCATCGAGTCCTACAAAGTCAGCGCCTGCTTCTTTTGCAGCTGCTTCCTGATCGGGAGTACATAATGCAAGAACCTTAACTTGTTTGCCAGTTCCATTTGGCAACGACACTACGCCGCGCACCATTTGGTTAGCTTTACGTGGGTCAACACCTAAGCGTACATCAATATCAACGGAAGCATCAAACTTAGTAGTAGATATTTCTTTTACTAACGCAGCAGCTTCCTTCATTGTATAGGTTTTTCCTGCTTCAATTTTTTCTAAAGCTAACCTCTGATTTTTTGTCAGTTTACTCATTTTCTAATTGAAGATTAATTAATTATTAATAGAAAAACTACCTTTAACGGTAATACCCATACTTCTTGCTGTACCAGCTACCATTTTCATGGCTGCCTCTAACTCAAAGCAATTCAAATCGACCATCTTATCTTGTGCAATTTGTTGAACGTTCATCCAAGTGATTTCGGACACTTTTTTGCGATTTGGTTCAGCAGAGCCACTTTTAAGCTTAGTTGCTTCCAATAACTGTATCGCTACTGGAGGCGTTTTTACTACAAAGTCGAATGATTTGTCTGTGTAATAGGTGATAACAACGGGTAAAATTTTACCGGGTTTATCCTGGGTTCTGGCATTAAATTGTTTGCAAAACTCCATAATGTTGATCCCTTTGGAACCCAATGCAGGTCCAACTGGTGGAGAAGGATTTGCAGCCCCTCCTTTAATCTGTAATTTAATAAGTCCAGCAATTTCTTTAGCCATAATAATCTTTTTTTTTGTTGTTTAAGAGGAATTTCTAAGGATGTAACAAATCTTATTGTTCCTTTTCTACTTGCGTAAACGATAATTCAAGCGGTGTTTTCCGCCCAAATATACTAACCATAACCTTAAGCTTTTTCTTATCTTCATGGATTTCTTCTATAACGCCCGTAAGTCCCGAAAATGGTCCGAAAATAACTTTCACACTTTCATTTACAATAAAAGGTGTTATCATTTCTTCACCGGTTTCTTGCAAATCGTCCACACTACCTAAGATTCTATTCACCTCTGCTTGGCGAACAGGAATAGGATGATGGCTTTTTTCTTCAAGAAATCCAATCACATTCGGTGTATTACGAAGTCGATGTGGAATTTCACCTATCAGATTTGCCTCAATTAGAATATACCCTGGCATACAACTACGTTCTTTTGTAATTTTTTTGCCATTGCGAATTTGGTAAACTTTTTCGGTAGGAATAAGTACCTGTGAAACGAACTGACCAAGATCAGAGTTGTTGATTTCTGCTTCAATATACTCTTTTACTTTGCTTTCTTTTCCACTTATGGCACGCATAACGTACCATTTAAAACTTGATGTTTCTGACACTTTAAATTCTCCTATTTTTTTAAAAATTTACGACAATTTCTCATAGATAAATGTCATAATTGATTCAAAACTTAAGTCCATAACCCAAACTAACAATGCAAGTATGATGGAAGCTATCAATACTACTACGGCACTATTAGTCAATTCGGCACGTGTAGGCCACGATACCTTATGAACAAGCTCTGAATAAGCCTCTTTGATATAGTTAATTATCTTCATTTTTTTATAATATGTGCACGGGCAGAGAGGCTCGAACTCCCGACACCTGGTTTTGGAGACCAGTGCTCTACCAACTGAGCTACGCCCGTGTGTGAATTACAATTCTAAAATTACGAATTACGGTTTGAGAAGCAATTTCTCATTCGTAATTCGTAATTCGTAATTTGATTATTAGTCTAACAATTCAGTAATCTGACCAGAACCTACTGTACGTCCACCTTCGCGGATAGCGAAACGTAAACCTACGTTACAAGCTACTGGATAAATCAACGTTACTGTTAATTCCAAGTTATCGCCTGGCATAACCATTTCTGTTCCTTCTGGCAAGGTGATTTCACCAGTTACATCCAACGTACGAATATAGAATTGTGGACGGTAACGGTTGTGGAATGGTGTGTGACGACCACCTTCTTCTTTTTTCAAAATATAAGCAGCAGCTTTGAAAGTAGTGTGAGGAGTTACTTTTCCGGGGTGTGTTATAACCATACCACGTTTAATTTCCTCTTTGTCGATACCACGTAACAACAAACCTACATTATCGCCAGCCTGACCTTCGTCCAAAATTTTGCGGAACATTTCAACACCAGTTACAACTGATTTCTTTGCACCTTGACCAAGACCAATGATTTGAACTTCTTCACCTGTTTTGATAACACCAGTTTCGATACGTCCAGTTGCAACAGTACCACGACCAGTAATCGAGAATACATCTTCAACAGGCATCAAGAATGGTTTGTCAATAGCACGTGGAGGTAATTCAATCCAAGTATCAACAGCATCCATCAATTCCATTACTTTATCTTCCCATTCTGGCACACCATTCAATGCTCCCAAAGCAGAACCTTGGATAACAGGAGTGTTGTCGCCATCGAAATCATAGAATGAAAGCAATTCGCGCATTTCCATTTCTACTAATTCCAACATTTCAGGGTCATCAACCATATCACATTTGTTCATGAAAATAACCAAACGAGGTACGTTTACCTGACGAGCCAACAGGATGTGTTCGCGTGTTTGAGGCATAGGACCGTCTGTGGCAGCTACTACAATTATTGCACCGTCCATTTGAGCAGCACCAGTAACCATGTTTTTCACGTAATCGGCGTGTCCCGGGCAATCTACGTGTGCATAGTGACGCAATGCTGTTTGATATTCAACGTGCGCAGTATTAATTGTTATACCACGTTCTTTTTCTTCAGGTGCATTGTCGATTGAATCGAATGAACGCAATTCAGAAAGTCCTTTTTTTGCTAAAACCGTAGTGATAGCGGCAGTTAATGTCGTTTTACCATGGTCAACGTGTCCAATGGTACCTACGTTTACGTGAGGTTTCGACCTGTCAAATTTTTCTTTTGCCATAACTCAAAGATTATTTAAAAATTAATTATATGTTTTATAAAAGCTTACAAATTAGAGCTGTTGATGAGAATTGAACTCGCGACCTCTTCCTTACCAAGGAAGTGCTCTACCACTGAGCTACAACAGCAAAAAAAAAGAAAGAGTAGAATTTTTTAAATTCTCTAATTTATAGTATCTACTCTTCCGATTGAGCGAAAGACGGGGCTCAAACCCGCGACCCTCAGCTTGGAAGGCTAATGCTCTATCAACTGAGCTACTTTCGCAATATTTCAATGTGCCAATTCTTTCATGTGCCAATATGCCAATTTATGATATTGGCGGAATTAATATTGGCACATTGGCATATTAATTCATTGGCAAATTAATTTGTGGGCAGTGAAGGATTCGAACCTCCGAAGTCGAAAGACAGCTGAGTTACAGTCAGCCCCAGTTGGCCACTTTGGTAACTGCCCAAAAAATCAACTCCCAACCTCTAAAGGGGAGTTTGATTCCGATTAATTTTTTTTTAAAATTTAAAAATAGCATTTGAAATATACGCTTATACTTAAATTTACCTGATTTTTCATTCCTCTTTAGGTGGTCAGGGTGCTAATTTTTACGCTTTTGAGCCTCTTGTCGGATTCGAACCAACGACCCCGAGATTACAAATCACGTGCTCTGGCCAACTGAGCTAAAGAGGCATTTGGTTGTCTAATAGAGACTTAAGCCGTTTAAAAAGCCGTTTAAATATTGCTATTCAAACGGCTTGCAAATGTACGATATTTTTTTGTACTACAAAACAATTAATTCTTTTTTTTTACTTATTCGTCGTTTTTTCTTTGTATTTCTTGATTTGTTTTTCTAAAGCATCAACCGTTAGGTCAATTGCTTCTTCAAAACTGTTACAGGTTTTGGAGGCAAAAAACTCAACATTAGGTATCGAAATCTTTATTTCGGCTTCTTTATTGGAAGATGTTTCGGGCTTCACAACTTTTAAATACACTTCTACATTTATAATTTCATCAAAAAACTTACTCAACTTCGCAATTTTCTTGTTAATGTACGATTCAAGTGTTGTTGTTGCATCAAAATTGATGGACTGAATTCTTAGTTTCATAGATACCTCCTTTTTTATTTTGCCCTTGGATGGGCATGTTTATATATATTGTATAACTGTTCAAAACTCGTATGTGTATATACTTGTGTCGATGCTAAGCTACTATGGCCTAATAATTCCTTTACGGAATTAATATCGGCTCCTTCGTTGAGTAATGTTGTTGCAAAAGAATGCCTAAGTACGTGCGGACTTTTTTTGTGAATCGTACTTATGCCAGACATGGTATTGTGTACTAAATTATATATATACTTAGGATACAATTGCTTTCCATTGTTCAAAACAAATAAATAAGCATTGTCCGATTGAATTGTTGTATCTCTTTGATTCATATAATTCCGCAGCTCTATACAAAAATCCATGCTCAATGGAATAATACGTTGTTTGTTGCGCTTGCCTAATACTTTAATACTCAATGCTGAGAAATCAACATCTTTATCTTTTATGTTTATTAACTCGGATAAACGAACTCCCGTTAAATAAAATAATTTTAGAATTATATGATTCCGAATGGATTCAAAATCTGGCGTTAAAAAAGTTTCATCAAGTGCTTTTTCCATTTCGCTGTTTTTGAAAAACGCTGGAAGTGGTTTTTTTGTTTTAGGTAAGGTTATTTTTAACGTTGGATTCTGTTGTGTGTATTTTCGGACTAATAGAAAACGCCAAAAGGAACGTAAAGTAGAAATCTTTCGGGCAATAGTACGAGCAGTATCGTTGGCTTCCATAAGATTTAATATCCATTGCTGAATATGGGTGGAAGTAATTGTCTCAAAATGAAATTTTTCAAAGGTATTGTTGGTGAATAAAGCAAATTGATTCAGGTCGTTATGATAGGACAGTACGGTGTGGGCTGAATAGTTTTTCTCGTACTGTAAGTATTGTATAAATTCATTTATCATAATTCTGAGGCAGTTCCGATTCTTAATTGTGCAACGAAAATAGCGGAAATTTAGTGAAGTTGTAACTGAACAGTGCTTTTTTTTATTGAAAATTAATGTTTTTTGCTTTGATTGCTTTAGCTGTTTTCTACTTTCATTTGCTTTTTGAATTTATAGTGCGCAACTACTCAGCCTGATTTATATTGAAATTTTATTACAAATGAATTGTTTTGTTATCACTAAAAAATAAGTTATCTTTGCAAACTGTATTTTTTTAATTTATTGTAAGTGTTGTAGATATGTTATTTAAAGAAGATATTTCTCCCGAATTTGCTCAAGAACTATTTCAGGACGCTAATAAAGTGATGCAATTTGTTGCTGATATTAAATGGGCTGCTGGGTTTGTATGTCGCAACTGTGGTCACACAAATTATTGCGAGGGCAAAACGATGGCTTCGAGACGTTGCACGCGCTGCAAAAAAGAAGAATCGGCTGCTGCTAATACTATTTTTCACAACATAAAATTTCCAATAAACAAAGCTTTTTATATTGCCCACAGTGTTTGTGTTGAAGGGAAAGATTTTTCTTCGTATAATTATTCCGATCAGTTAGGGCTGAACCAAATGACATGTTGGAAATTTAGAAAACGCATACAGGATTGTATGATGAAAATAGGCAGCAATCATTCGTTAAATTCTAAACAAAATGAAAGGCAACCAATTAAGATTGAAACAATCATGATGTCACTTAAATAGGAACAATTATGGGCTTAATCATTGCATTTCTCATTGTCATTTTATGGTTTCTAAATTTGCTTTATGCGCTTTTTTACCAAACGCTTGCCTTTGACAATGGTTGGGTTTATGTGCAAATTTTGTTGCAAACTTGGCTTTTTACAGGCTTGTTTATCACCGCTCACGATGCGATGCATGGTACTGTTAGTAAACGTAAATCGCTAAATTTTGTGGTAGGATTTGTAGCCACTTTTTTATTTGCTGCCATGAATTACCGCATGCTATTGGCAAAACATAAATATCACCACGATTATGTAGGCACAGCCTCTGACCCCGACTATAAAACAGGAAATCAAAACTTCTTTTTGTGGTGGTTTTCATTTCTTAAACAGTATGTTACTATTCTTCAAGTAGTTATTATGGCTGTTTTATTTAATGTCCTCCTGTTGCGATTTGATCAGTTTCGGTTGCTCGCTTTTTGGATTTTGCCATCTGTGTTGGCTACTTTTCAGTTGTTCTATTTTGGAACATACACCACACACAAACTTCCTCACACGCCTTCTATGGAGCCATATAAATCACGTACTTTGAAACGGAATCATTTTGTGGCTCTCATTACCTGCTACTTTTTTGGCTACCACTACGAACATCATCAGTTTCCCGGCACGCCATGGTGGAAGTTGTACCAACTAAAAAAATAACTGTTTTCAAAGGGAATTAATGTTGAAAAAAAAATGTTACCTTTGCAAACAATCAAATTTTTTATAAAAAAAATGGAATATCCTACGCTTGAGGGCAATTTAATCATGCCCGAATATGGTCGCAACATACAACAAATGGTGGAACATGCGCTTGCCATCGAAGATCGGGAAGAACGAACCCGCTGTGTGCAAACCATCATTAATATTATGGGAAATATGTTTCCTTACCTACGTGATGTCAATGATTTTAAACATAAATTGTGGGATCATGTGGCTATCATGTCTAATTTTAAATTGGACATAGATTTTCCGTACGAAATTGTAGAAGAAGCTAATTTATACACGCGTCCTGAAACAATTCCGTATAAAAAATCGCGTATTCGTTACATGCACTATGGTCGTACGTTGGAGGAAATGATAGAAAAAACTGGCGACTATCCCGATGGTGAGGAGCGTAACGAACTTATTCGTCTCATTGCCAATCAAATGAAAAAATGCTTTTTGACTTGGAATAAAGAAGTGGTGGACGACCGAAAAATCTTTGATGATTTAAGGGAGCTTTCGCACGATAAAATTGATGTTCCTCAGGATTTTTTGAAATTAGTGGAATCACGCGATGTGCTCTACAATCATAGCCGCAAAAACAAACCTCGAAGAAAATAACACGTACTATGGCATCATTTATCATCGAAGGTGGTCATAAGCTTAATGGTGAAATAACACCACAAGGTGCTAAAAATGAAGCGCTTCAGGTTCTTTGTGCCGTGCTGTTAAGCCCTCAAAAAATTACTATTAATAATATTCCTGATATTGTTGATGTTAACAACCTCATAAAGTTACTTCAAAAAATGGGCGTGGAGGTGGAGCGATTAGCCCCAAATTCATATCGTTTTTGTGCACAGTATCTTGATTTAGATTATTTGGAAACAGTAGAGTTCTACCAGCAAAGTGCTTCCCTTCGCGGCTCAGTGATGATTGTCGGACCGTTGGTTGCTCGTTTTGGAAAAGCTTTGATACCTAAGCCCGGAGGTGATAAAATAGGTAGGAGGCGTTTGGATACGCACTTTTTAGGAATTCAGAAGTTGGGTGCGCACTTCCACTATGATGCTGACAAAAAACAATACGAAATTACCGCTCAACAATTGAGGGGCTGCTATATGTTGCTGGATGAAGCATCGGTTACGGGAACAGCAAATATAATTATGACGGCTGTATTGGCTGAGGGAACAACTACTATTTACAATGCTGCTTGTGAACCTTACGTACAGCAACTTTGTAAAATGCTGAACAGCATGGGTGCACGTATTTCGGGAGTTGGTTCTAACTTACTGACTATTGAGGGTGTGCATTTACTAAATGGATGTTCGCACACAATTTTGCCAGACATGATTGAGGTTGGCAGTTTTATTGGTATGGCTGCCATGACAGGTTCTCAAATTACCATAAAAAATGTTTCTTACCACGAGTTAGGTCTTATTCCGGATAGTTTTCGCCGATTAGGCATACAGTTAGAACAACAAGGCGACGATATTTTTATTCCTGAGCAGAATGGCTATACCATCGAATCATTTATTGATGGTTCGATTATGAATATTGCCGATGCACCATGGCCTGGGCTTACGCCCGATTTGTTGAGTGTGTTTTTAGTGATAGCTACCAAAGCAAAAGGCAGCATTCTCATCCACCAAAAGATGTTTGAAAGCCGCCTTTTCTTTGTCGATAAACTGATTGATATGGGTGCACAGATTATTCTTTGCGATCCGCATCGCGCTACTGTGATTGGGCTTGGCGAGCATTTCCGCTTGCGCGCAGCCGTTATGAGTTCGCCTGATATTCGCGCCGGAATTGCCTTACTTATTGCTGCTATGGCTGCTGATGGTACGAGTACCATTCACAATATTGAACAAATTGATCGAGGCTATCAGAATATCGAGCAGCGTTTGAATGCACTTGGTGCTAAAATAATTCGTGTAAACTAACTCTCTGTACTCAATCAATTTGTTGGTTTGCTTTATTCAACCATATTGTGAAATACGTTTTGAACGTCTTCATCATCTTCAATCTTGTCGATAAGCTTCATTACTGCAGCTTTTTGCTCTTCGTTTAGCTCTTTCATGTCGTTGGGGATTCGCTCAAATTCGGCGCTGAAAATCTCGAAATTGTTTTCTTCTAAGTATTTTTGAATGGAAGAATAATACTGAAAATCACCATAAATAATTATGTTGCCCTCGTCTTCGCCCAGTTCATCAACGCCAAAATCGATAAGTTCTAATTCTAAATCTTCTAACGACACATTGTCTTTTGGGGCAATTTTGAAAACGCATTTGTGATCGAATAAAAATTGCAAAGAACCTGTGGTGCCTAACGAGCCACCATGGCGATTAAAGTAGCTGCGAATGTTGGCTACGGTTCGTGTTGGATTGTCGGTAGCTGTTTCTACAAAAATAGCTATGCCATGGGGTGCATAGCCCTCATAAACCATTTCTTTGTAGTCTGCCTCGTCTTTCGATATGGCTTTTTTTATTGCCCTTTCAACATTTTCTTTGGGCATGTTTTCTTTTTTCGATTGCTGAATTAATACACGCAAACGTGGATTTGTGTCTGGTTCGGGACCGCTTTCGCGAACAGCAATGGTAATTTGCTTTCCTAATTTTGTAAATACACGTGCCATGTTGCCCCAACGTTTCATTTTGGTGGCTTTGCGATATTCAAACGCTCTTCCCATGTTTCTTAATATATTGCTTGTTAGTAATTTGTAAATACGAAAAATAATTATCTGAAATTAGCTATCTCAAAAAAAAAACAAGATGGCTAATTCAAAAATGAATGTAAAAATTAATTTTTGTTTCGGAGCACAAAAGTATTAAAATAGAGCCATACTACCAACCTTTTGCATCTTTTTTTTCAAAAAAACAATTCACCGCTGTTTTTCGTTTAGTTTTAAATTTAGAAATGCATGACTGACGACCTTTTGGAAACAAAGTTTTTTTTGGATGAACGCGTAAGGCGTTACAATACAATTGATTATATTGAAACTGATCCTATTCAAATTCCACACCGTTTTGTGCGCAAAGAGGATGTGGAAATCGCTGCTTTTCTGACAGCCTCCATTACTTGGGGGCAACGAAAAGCTGTTATTAACAATGCTTCTACCCTTATGAATTTGATGGACAATGCTCCTTATGATTTTGTTATGGAAAGCACGGATGTTGAGAGAAGTAGGTTGTTGAAGTTTGTGCATCGCACTTTTAATGGTGCCGATTGTAGCTTTTTTGTGCTGGCGCTCAAAAATATTTATCTGAATCATGGTGGTCTCGAACAAGTTTTTAAGCTTGGTTTTGAACGCAATGTAAGTGTTTTTGGTGCGTTGCTTTATTTCAGATCTGTTTTTTTTGAGTTGGAACATCCGCTTCATGTGACAAAACATGTGTCGGACGTAAAAGCTAATTCAGCTGCCAAAAGGCTTAATATGCTTTTGCGATGGTTGGTCAGAAAAGACGAGCAAGGTGTCGATTTTGGAATTTGGAATAGTATTCCTATGTCTGCCTTGCTTATTCCGTTAGATGTGCATGTGGGTGATGTGGCACGTGGGCTAAATATTCTACAACGCAAGCAAAATGATTGGAAAGCGTTGGAAGAATTAATGAACATCCTATGCACTTTCGATGCAGTGGATCCTGTTAAATACGATTATGCCCTTTTTGGAATGGGCGTTTTTGAAGATAAAAAGGCTTTATTAGCAAGTTTCTGAAGTTGTTGCTTCTTTTGCTTTTTGCTTTTCCATGGTCGATAGCATGCCGCATGCTGCAAAAATATCTTCACCTCGTGATTTGCGTATGGTGGTTGTGATGCCGTTGTTTGTCAAATAATCCCGAAAGAAGATCATTTTCTCTTCGTTGGAAGTGCGCAAATCAATACCAGGTATGGCGTGGAAACGAATTAAGTTTACGCGGCAATCAATGCCCCGAAGTAGGCGTACCATTTCCACGGCATGACGCATGGTGTCGTTGAATTCATTAAACATAATATATTCGAACGACACGCGGCGCTGATGGCTGAAATCGTATTTTTTTAGTTCCTCAATTACTTCATGAATCGGGTAAGGCTTCTGCACAGGCATTATTTTTAGTCGCTCCTCGGCAAAAGGCGAGTGCATACTTACGGCTAAATGGCATTTGGAACTTTCTAAAAATATTTTCATTTTGGGTATCACGCCTATGGTGGAAACTGTAACGCGGCGTGGACTCCACGCATAGCCATAATCGGCGGTGAGAATTTCTAATGCACGCAGTAAGTTTGGCAGATTATCCATGGGCTCGCCCATTCCCATAAACACTAAATTGGAAAGTTTATCGGCTTCGGGTACTGATAATATCTGATTTAATATCTCGGTGGCTGTCAGGTTGGCTGTAAATCCTTGTTTACCAGTCATACAAAACAAACAGTTCATCTTGCAGCCTACTTGCGATGACACACAAAGCGTATGCCGGTCATCATCCGGAATATACACTGTTTCGATAAAATTTGAGCTTTCAGTTTTGAAAAGGTATTTTTTTGTCCCATCAACGGAAGCATTTTCTTGTGCTGGTAATTGGCGCCCAACGGTATATTTTTCGGATAGTATCGATCTGTTTTTTACTGAAATATTAGTCATTTCACTTATCGAACTGGCTCTTTTTGTGTAAATCCATTCGGTAATTTGTTTGGCTGTGAAAGCAGGCATGCCAAGTTCCGAAACGATGGTTTTAATTTCTTCGACCGTTTTTCCCAAGAGGGGTATTAATATGTTTTCAGCCATTATTTTTCATTTTCTGTTTGTAAAAAAACGGAATGAAGAGATTCATTCCGTTTGTAAAAAAAAAAGTTTTTACCAAGATTTGGTTCAAAAAAAGTTCATACGATTGTCTTTGATGTCTGCCTTGTCGCGAATATCCTGAATAATGGCATAGGGCAACGAATAACTCATGCGTGAGTTCAACATACTAATTTGCATTTTTTTATCGAACGTTGTGTTATTAACGGTCGGATTTGATGTTTGAATCACATATACACCAGCATTTCCCTTGATGGGTGCCGAAATTTTATTTGCTCCAAGTGTCGTTGCTTTGCCAATTACTGCTGGTTCGAAGCCAGCAGCGCCAAATTGGTATGCCGAAAAATTAACAGCAGGTGCTACTTTTAATTCACTATTTATAGTTGCTCCCAACGAATTTAAGGAAGGAGTTTTAGCTAATTGTGCCGTTAGTTTTTCAATCATTAGGGCTGCTTTCTTTTCGCGTATAAGCTCTGCTTTTAACTGGTCGGTTACTTTTTCAATCGGGCGGATACCTTTTTCAGCTTTGTCAGTTATAGTAGCTACCACAAATTGATTGTCGCAATCATATACGTCCGAAACTTCACCTTTTTTGTTTTCAAAAGCCCAACGAACAATTTGCCGTGATTGTGCTATGTCAGCAATCTTATCGGTTGCAGCTTGTAATTCATTGGCTGTTCGCACAACATATTTTTTTTCTTGTGCTTTGTTTGCAAAGTCTTCACCTTTGAGTTCGGCTGCAAATTGCTTGGCTTCGTTAAAAATTTTGCTGACCGTCATGTTACTGGGAGAAACTTTCATTTGTAGAATGGCTAATTTTACTTTGCTTTTAGGAGCTGTTTTAGCTGTAACCTGAAAAAGTTGTGTTCCCTGGTCGTTTTTAACGGTAAAGATTCCGTTGACGGCACTTGCAAACGATTTTGTCAGAACTTCTTTGTCCAGACCTTGTACGTCAGCTACTATCCAACCTATTTCACCACCATTGGCTGCGGTTTGTTCTACTGCAGAGTATTTGCGTGCCAATGCAGCAAAATCGCCACCAGTGGCTATTGCTTTCCAGATACTGTCAGTTTTTGATTCATCGGCTTTTTTCAAAAATATATGACGAATTTTTACAGAATCGGCTTGCATGATACCGTTTTCCATAACACGAGCCATGGTGTAGGTATCGTTTTCGAAAAGAGGACCGATTGTGGCACCTGCTGGGCTACCAAATGCAAATACTTTTAAATTGGCAGGAACAGTTTGCACGGAGTAGGGTTTTCCGTCGTAGCGGATATCTGAATTGGTATTCACAACGGCTGCTACATCGGCTGTTGTTTTAAATTCGCTGCTTAAATTATTAATCGTAGTTTCAACTTTCTTGTAATCTTCGGCAGAGGGTTTTACCGAAAAAACAACATAGTTTAAGGAGCTATTAGCCTCTTGTTTGAACAGATTTTTACGCTTCGAGTAAAGATCCTTAATGTCGCTTTTTGATATTTCGATGGTAGAATCGGAAATTGTAAAATAGGGCTGTACAACATAACTTACATCGAAGGTTTTTTTTGCTGCCTCGTATTCACTTTGAGCATCTAAGCTATTTGCAGTTACAGCTTTAGTCATCAATGCGTTGTATTTTTCTTGCAGTAAGGTAATTTTTACATTTTTTTCCCAAAATTTCCAGTAGCTTTTGGCTTTTTCAATTTGAGTTCGCATTTCATCGTTTTCGGGAGTCGTTTCTAAACTGTTCAGAAATTGAACCAATGCTGGGCGACTAAATTTACCATCTTGTCCGGCAAAAGCTCTACGTTGAACTATCAATGGGTGAATGTTGTTACCTATTAAACGATCCGAAAGTTCATCTGTACCAATAGCTAAACCTAATTTCTTTGCTTCGGCAAATAGCAATTTTTCGTTCAACATACTTTCCCACACCGAAGTGCGTAGTTGATTTGTAATGTCTTCGTTCAATTCATTCTGACCTGTTTCAATTTTGTAAACCTCTGTCATTTGGTCAATATTTGCTGTGTAATCTTTGATGTTTACATCTTCTCCAGCAAGTTGAGCTACCGTTTCACGCGATTTGTTGAAGTAAGTGGAGCCTTGTGTTAATGCATCGCCAATAATGAAAGCAAATAAAGCAAACCCAACGATAAGCATTAGTAGAACGCCTCTGCTTCTGATTTTTCCTAAAATAGCCATTTTTAAATAAGTTGTATTGTTAATTTTATAATTCTTTTTTTTTCTAAGAGGGCACGAATATACAAAAAAACCCTTATTAGCGCAAATAATTAAAATTAATTATCATTCTAAACGCTTAGCTTTACTGTTTCCACGCGGTTATTGTTTACTTTAATACATTTAAAATTAAAGTCTTCAATGTTTATTTGTTCGTTTAGTTTTGGAAAATTTTGGTGGTAGTAAAGTATTAATCCGGCAATGGTTTCATACTCATCCGACTCCGGAATATTTAAGCCAAACTTTGTATTTGCAGTTTCTACCTCGAGACGCCCCGACAGGATATATTCATTGTCCGAAATTTTATCAGCTTGATAATCTTTGTTGTCATGCTCATCCTCTATTTCGCCAAAAATCTCCTCAATAATATCTTCGAGGGTAATAATTCCTGCTGTTCCGCCAAACTCATCCACTACCACGGCAATACTTTTCTTTTGTTGCATAAACACTTTCATTAATTTTTGAGCTGCCATGCTTTCGGGAACGATGGGTATTTGATTGATTTGTTTTTTCCAATCGGTTTTGTGTTCAAACATTTCTGACGAATGAATGTAACCAATAATGTTGTCTATGTCATGTTTATATATCGGAATTTTTGAAAATCCGGTTTCAATAAACGTTGCTTTGAGTACCTCCACACTCACTTCGTAATCTAAGGCTATGATTTCAGTGCGAGGCACACTGCAATCGCGAAGACGAACCTTTGAAAAATCCAAGGCATTTTGAAATATTTTTACTTCATTTTGAATATCAATTTCTTTATTAGGGCTGTCAATGCTTTCTTGTACCAAATAATTTAAGTCTATGCGTGAAAAAACATTTTCACTTTTGTTTTTTTCAATCTTGATACCAAAAATCCGCATAAAAAAATACGACATCCAAGCGCTAAACTTCGAAATGGGATATAACACAATGTAAAAGAACAACAAAACCCACGAGAATATTTTTAACCAAAAGTTTGGATTTATTCTGAAAATGGTTTTGGGCAGAAATTCACCAGTAAAAAGAACGATAATGGTAGCAACTATGGTTTGTAATGTGGTTACAACAAATTGGTTGTCTATGACTTGAAAAATTGGAGTGAGTAGCTTTGCCATGAGCAATCCATACACGACCAAGGCAACATTATTACCTACCAACATGGTAGAAATGAATTGTTGAGGATGGTGAAAAAAAATGCCAAGTATGCTTGCAGAGAGGTTTTTTTGTTTTTTGTCCAGCTCAAAACGTAACTTATTTGCACTTACAAAAGCTATTTCCATGCCCGAGAAAAAGGCTGATAGAATAAGCGACCAAAAAATGTAAATTAAATTATCCAAGTATTTTTTATTGATAAAACGTGCTGCAAAGATACAATGTTTTTTTTGTATTCAACATAGAATTTGGTAGTTAGGTTATTACTTTTTTTAGCTGCTGTTCTTTTTTGGAGTAGCTTTGGATAATTACTCGGAAACGAAAACCGATAACTGCTACGTATGAGATGCATCATCTGGTGCCAGTTTTTATTTGCCAGTCGGAATTTGCATGTATGTTGCTTCCAAAAAAAACTTCTGATACAAAATTGAAGTGAAAAAGATCTGCTCCAGAGTCTGTTATCTTATCCACCACATTCGTTGTGTCTGGAACGTTTTGCGACAGCAATGATAGTTTCTGGCTTATCTGATTGTAGAATCCTGTCAGTCGGGATTGTTGTAGCAAGGAATTTGAAAGCTCTCGCTGGCTTTGCTGCATAGCCATTTTGTAATACTTCACAAAACCTAAAATGGACTTCACGCGCGCTATCAATTCGATTTTTTTTTTCGATTGGTTTTTTGACAAAATCAATAGCTCCTTCGCCGAAATTTTCAATGTAGATATGATGAATTTGTCCGTTATGGGTGAAAAAATGGCTTATGATGGCGATTGGAAACTATTTTTTAACTTCTTTACGGAACAGATTTACAAGCAAACTTCGGTGCGCGACTTTATGGATTGTGAAAAAACGGTGAAAATGTTCCACTTGGTATATCTGAATTTGGTAAATTATTTTACCATTCATTCCGAAGCCGAATCGCAACTCCATCGCTATGCTGCCGACCACGCATAGTGGCGTCGGTGGGCAATAAATAGGTTCGGGCTCGATACCTAAGCCGCTATCTGTAATAACAAATACCAGCTCGGCATTGTTGGTATATGTCTGAATTTGAATAGTTTAGTGTGGAGGATGTGATGCGGTTGATAGAATAATCGAAATATGCCTGTTTTTATTTTCTCCCGCTTATACTTATGATGAGCTACTGCATTATCTATCAACTTTAAATGCCTTGTTTGTACAAGGTCAAATACCTGATATGATAAGTCAAAAGCCCACGCCATTATGACGCGAGCATTGTGCCAGTTAGTTTTTGTGTGTTCGTGTTTGTGAAATTTCTCAGGTTTCGAATGCGCGAACTACGGCAGAATGCTATTTATTAATATGTTTGAAAAAGTTAGTTTAATACTATAAAATAAAGATGTTTATTGGTGAACAATTTTCGTCTGCCAATAAAAAAATATTGATAAGATTGTAAATAAAAATGAAAAGAGGCATAAGTTCATCCTTTTTCTTTGCCAAAAAACACAATTAATATTATTTAACACACCTAAAATCCACTCTCTAA
>MNZK01000094.1 GCA_001873635.1 Porphyromonadaceae bacterium CG2_30_38_12
TAAATACACTGCAAATTTTAAAATAAAGTTGTTTTAACTATTTTACGAGAAATTTATTGGTATCATCTTGAATCACGCAAATTTATTATAGAAAAAACTATTAAGCTATCAGTTAATTTTTCTGATAGCTTAATTTTTATAATTTAGAAATTTTGGTTTTTCTGTGTACATTAAATGTAAATAAGTATTTAATTACAAAAATATTTTGAGTATGAAAACAATTTCAAAGCGATATGCGATAAGCATTATCAGTTTTACATTTGCCACTATTTGCTTATTTTCTCAGCAAGTAAACACCATGTACTTTATGGACAACAATCCATACCGTAATAAATTAAACGCTTCGTTTCAACCCCTAAGCAATGTGTATATTGGTTTTCCTATTGTGGGCTATTCGCAGTATGGGCTTGGCAACAATGCACTTTCGCTCACAGATATTTTCAATCTGGATGGGAGCATAAAAGATTTTGTTTCGATGCTCAAAAAGAGCAATCAATTACGAACTGATATTGACCTTAACCTTTTTTCCTTAGGTTTTCGTACGGGAAAATCTTACTGGAATCTCACAGCCAATCAACGTTTCGATTTTCAGGCTTCTGCCTCAAAAAGTTTAATAGATGCCGCAACGAATGGCACTACTGACAAGTCTTATGCAGGATTTGATTTAAACATATTCACGGAAGCGGGATTAGGATATTCGCGTAAATTTGGCGAAAAGTTTCAAGCAGGTTTAAAGTTAAAAATGCTCGTTGGTGAAGCAAATATGAGTTTGCAAAGCAACAGCTTTTATTTTAAAAACGCGTCAAACAAAATTGATTTAAATAACGAAGGATTTCTCCGCACCTCCTCGCCACTAAAAATCAATGGTTTGGAGGTACCTGATATACCTGCTTTGTCAGATTTTGTAAAACCCTCGGGGATTGGTGCAGCTGTTGATCTGGGTGTGAGCTACGAAGTAATTAAAAACTTGAATCTTTCGGCAGCATTGAATGACTTAGGCTCTATCAAATGGACCAACAATGCTAAAACCTACATTTACAGCTTTTCTGCGAATCAACTACCGGCTGATGCTCAGGGCTTAGACTCCGTTGCAAACTATTCCAGTAATTTTTATACCTTAGATTCAACCCAAGTTGCATATTCAAACAGCTTAATGCCCAAATTGAATATAGGTGTTGAATATGGTTTTTTTGAGAATAAAATTAGTTTGGGAT
Organism: Porphyromonadaceae bacterium CG2_30_38_12; assembly: GCA_001873635.1. Classification (GTDB taxonomy): domain Bacteria; phylum Bacteroidota; class Bacteroidia; order Bacteroidales; family Paludibacteraceae; genus Paludibacter. The sequence goes on from MNZK01000094.1 coordinate 1,215, forward strand.
TATTGTCTCGAAGCAGCTTTTATAAGAAAAGCATTTACAATGAATTGACTGCCTCTCTCAATCTCAAACCACTTAGTTGGTTCGACTTATCAGGCTCTTACTCATTTTTAAATGGCAGATCAAGCAATATAGGCGCTGGGATGGGACTGCGTCTTGGCATGCTTTATATGTTTGCAACAGCCGATTATATTCCTTTAAATTTTAAGGATAAAATTAGTTCACCAGATCTTGGCAACATCCCTGCTATTAATACAAGTAGCGTAAATTTAGCACTCGGTTTTAGTTTTGTATTTGGTAACAAGCAAGATAAAGATAAAGATGGTGTAAGCAATGGGCGCGACAAATGCCCAGATACCCCGCATGGAGTGATTGTAGATAAAAAAGGTTGCCCATTGGATACTGATGGTGATGGCATACCCGACTATCTCGACAAATGCCCCGATACACCCAAAGAGGCTTACAATAATATAGACGCTGATGGCTGCCCTATTGACTCTGATGGCGATGGGGTGTTCGATTATGCCGACAAATGCCCAGAAACAGTTCCTGCTGCATACGGGAAAGTAGATGAAAATGGTTGCCCATTGGATACCGACAAAGATAGCATTGCAGACTATTTAGACAAATGTGCTGATACACCTGCCGGAGTTGCTGTGGATTCGTTAGGTTGCCCCTTAGATGAAGATAAAGACAATGTGCCCGACTACTTAGATAAATGCCCAGGAACTCCGCTTGCCGCACTTGGTTTGGTTGATGAAAATGGTTGTCCGCTCGATTCGGATGCCGATGGCGTTGCCGATTATTTAGACTTATGTCCGAATACAATTGCCGAAGCTCGAGCCAATGTGGATAAAAATGGTTGCCCGAAAGATACCGATCAAGACGGCGTAGCCGATTATTTGGATAAATGTCCCGATACGCCTATAGAAGCCAAAGGAACCGTAGATGAAAAAGGCTGTCCACGGGATACTGACGGTGACGGCGTGTTAGATTATCTCGATAATTGTCCACGATTAGCTGGTGTAGCTTCCAACAGAGGATGCCCGGAAATCAAAAAGGAAATTCGCCAATTATTCCAAAAAGCATTGCAAGGCATTCAATTTGAAACTGGCAAATCGACAATAAAACCCGTTTCGTTTAAAATATTAAACGATGTAGCTAAAGTATTGTCCGAAAACCCAACGTATCTGATAGAAATTCAAGGGCATACCGATAATGTTGGTAAAAAAGATGCCAATCAGATATTGTCTGACAACCGTGCAAAAGCAGTGCGTGAGTATCTTATCAACAAAGGTATTGATGCAAAACGCATGACTGCTAACGGTTATGGCGATACCCGTCCGGTGCTTCCAAATACAACCAAAGCAAACAAAGCTAAAAACCGTCGCGTAGAGTTTGTGGTTAGCTTTGAAGAAGTAAAAATTGTAACAGAGGAATAGTATTATAAATTAAACAAAAAAAGTCGATAAATTTCTTTATCGACTTTTTTTTGTGTACAAATTAAACAACAAGGCATTTCCAGAAAAAACAACTTATGGTCTGACCTGTCCATTCCCTTTTACAATGTACTTATAAGAGCATAATTCTGCCAGTCCCATTGGTCCGCGTGCATGAAGCTTTTGCGTACTGATACCAATTTCGGCACCCAATCCGAACTGGGCACCGTCGGTAAATGCAGTAGAAACATTGCTGTAAACACACGATGCATCCACCGATTTTTGAAAAAGCTCAACCTCGCTATCATCTTCACTTACAATGCACTCGCTGTGTTTCGAGGTGTAGGTATTGATATGTGTTATAGCCTCGATTGTGCTGGCAACAGTTTTTATAGCCATTTTATAGTCTAAAAATTCAGTACCAAAACTTTCGTAAGTAGCCTCAAACAAAAGCGATGTAGGGTATTTGCCCGACAATGCCACGAAAGCTTTCTCATCGGCATAAATCTGCACATTTTTTGAAGCCAAAGGTTCGCAGATAGTCGCCAAATCGAGTAAGCGTTGTTCGTGAATAACCAAGCAATCCAAGGCGTTGCACACGCTCACGCGTCTTGTTTTAGCATTTAAAACGATTTGTTGAGCCATAGTGGAATTGGCAGTGGCTTCAACGTAGGTATGGCAAATACCAGCGCCAGTTTCAATCACAGGAATGCGAGCATTGTTTCGCACAAAATCAATCAGGCCTCTACCTCCACGCGGGATGATAACATCCACTGTGCCCACTGCGTTCAGCAGCTCGTTTGCGGCTTCGCGTCCGGCAGGCAAAAGGGTTATCGTGTGCTCATCGATACCAAATTGCTTTAATACTGATTTGATAACAGCTACGATGGCAGCATTGGAATGATAAGCATCTGTTCCCCCTTTGAGCACACAAGCATTGCCCGACTTGAAACAAAGCGAAAACACATCGAAACTGACATTAGGACGTGCCTCATAGATGATACCAACCACCCCGAAAGGAACCGTAATTTTAGTTATAGTCATACCATTAGAGCGTGTTGTTTCAGAAAGCACTTTGCTCAATGGTGAGGGTAGCAAAGCCACATTGCGGATGTCGGCAGCAATTTGTTGCAGCCGTTCTTTTGTCAGTAAAAGTCTATCATACATAGGATTAGCATTTTCCATAGCTGCCAAATCCTGTGCATTGGCGACAAGAATGTCATTTGCTTGCAGTTCAGCCTCGTCGGCCAAAGCCATCAATACCTGCTGCTTGGTGTCATCGCTCACCAAATTTAAAGCCCTGCTTGCTTGTACAGTTGCTGATTTCCAATTCATACTATTTTTTTAATTACAAGATAACATAAAGTTCTGATTTTGTGTTTTTTTAAAAGCACAAAGATAATCATTTCAATGAAAAAGCGTCGTATAAATACGTATGTAAACAAGTGCATTGCAACTTAATGCCTTGTATGAATGCAAAATGAATACTATTTAGAAATAAACTTTAACCAAAAACACTAAACTTATACTAAACTATGTTGTTTTAAAATGTGTAATAACACATAAAATAAAAACGGAAAATTTTAGAAAAAAGATGGAAAATATATTTGGAGAAAAACTTGTTAGCTGTTGTACAAATCCCATGACTGGGTATTTCAGAGATGGCTTATGCCGAGCTGACAAAAGCGATGTAGGGACGCATGTTGTTTGCGCAGTTGTAACAAAAGAGTTTTTAGAATTTTCTTTTGCAATGGGAAATGATTTGACTACGCCCCGACCCCAATACCAATTTCAGGGTTTAAAGCCAGGTGATAAATGGTGTCTTTGCGCACTTCGGTGGAAAGAAGCCTTTGAAGCAGGCTGTGCACCTAAGGTATATTTGGAAGCTACTTCCGAAAAAGCTTTGGAGTTTATCAGTATGAATGACTTAATTGCACATGCTTATAAAAAAGAAGATAATTTGTCTTCTATCTGAGAAAATTTATGTAATTTTGCAACGCTTTTTGCAATAAAGTATTCTGTTGAATTTCAATTATCAATAAAATAAAATAATTATTATCATGGGTAAAATTTTAGATGCAGTAAAACCAGGGGTTGTAACTGGTTCTGATTTACAATTTATTTTTAAAGTAGCTAAAGAACAGGGATTTGCAATTCCGGCAGTAAATGTTGTAGGTTCCTCAACTGTAAATGCAGTTATCGAAGCAGCCAAAGTTGCTAATGCACCGATTATGATTCAGTTCTCCAACGGAGGTGCTGCTTTCAATGCAGGCAAAGGATTGAAATTAGAAGGTCATCAAGCAGCCATATTAGGCGCAGTGGCTGGTGCAAAACATATACATACATTAGCGGAAGCTTATGGTGTTCGTGTAATCTTGCATACCGACCATGCTGCAAAAAAATTATTGCCTTGGATTGACGGTTTATTGGATGCTGGCGAAAAAAACTTTGCCGAAACAGGTAAACCTTTGTTTAGCTCACACATGCTCGATTTATCAGAAGAACCCTTGGCAGAAAATATTGAAATTTGCAAAAAATACCTTGCTCGCATGAGTAAAATCGGTATGACTTTGGAAATTGAATTGGGTATCACTGGTGGTGAAGAAGATGGCGTGGATAATAGCGGTGTGGACAACAGTCTGCTTTATACGCAACCCGAAGATGTGTATTTAGCTTACACTGAATTGAGCAAAATCTCTCCTAACTTTACAATTGCCGCTTCGTTTGGCAACGTACATGGCGTTTACAAGCCAGGTAATGTGAAATTAATGCCTATCATTTTGAAAAATTCGCAAGAATACATCAAAAAACAAGATAATTTAACCGTAGAACATCCTGTAAACTTCGTATTCCACGGAGGCTCGGGTTCTACACATGCCGAAATTCGTGAAGCAATAAGCTATGGTGTTGTAAAAATGAACATTGACACAGATACGCAATGGGCATATTGGAATGGTGTTCGTCAGTTTGAGGCTAAAAATCGCGATTATTTACAAGCACAAATTGGTAACCCTGAAGGTGCCGAAAAGCCTAACAAAAAATTCTACGATCCACGCGTTTGGTTACGCAAAGGTGAAGAGTCTTTAATTGCTCGCTTGCAGGTAGCTTTCGATGATTTGAATGCAATTAATAGTTTATAAAAATCTTATTAATACTGTATTAATGAAAAGGCTGTCAATTCGAATTGACAGCCTTTTTTATTTTCGCTCAACAACTTTCTACATCCATGACTATGCCGTTGAGTTGATGACATTTTACCATTCGGCATTTATACACCCAAGGCGTTATCCGCTGAATACCGTATTGCGAGCAACCTCCAAATGTGAACTAACCCGAAAAACACTTTCTACTAACGTACATTTTCAGCCCAGAAACAAAGTTATCAAAGTAGATTTATCAATCAAAAATAAATAGAATCAAAAAAACTAAACGATAATTGAGTTTATAAAAAATTACAAAAAAACCCAACTCCGAAACATGTTTTTAAACATTTTATTACACAAAAATCAATAGTTTAAATGCTAACTAATTATGTACATTTGCTGCATCTAAATACTCTGAATGCTGACACATTCGAAACATTCTCATTTCAGGGCTTCATTATTACATAAACAGCTGATTTTTAATGTTAACCTACCATTAAGTATTTAGGAATAGCATTCGTTTGTTTTCTATTTTTAATTTAACTAATTAAACAAATAGCGAGTGTTTGCTAATAATCAAAATAGTAATCGCATAATTTTTTTTATTCTGATAATCATTATTTATCAGAGCTTCTTTTCTGTAGTTTATTCTCAGTTCACTATTAGCGAAAATTTCAGAGGCAACACAGTCGGCAGCAATATTTCAATGGGTGGAAGCCCTTCTGCATATCTGACTTCCGGAATTGATGATGCTAATAATGATGGTTGGCTGCGCCTCACAAAATTTGTAAACAACCAAAAGGGATATGCATATATCAGCTCAAAATTCCCATCTACACTCGGTGCTTTAATTGACTTTGAATACAAAATTTGGCGTACAAATATTAGCGAGAATTCCGGTGCTGATGGAATAGGAGTTTTTCTTTTTGATGCTTCAAAATCTTTTTCATTGGGAGGTTATGGTGGGTCGTTGGGATATGCTCCAAAAACTACTACAACGACTACAACTTTTGGATTAAACGGAGGCTATATTGGTATTGGAATAGATGAATATGGTAATTTCTCTAATCCTACTGAAGGAAGAGTCGGTGGACCGGGTAAAAAACCGAATTCCATTGTATTACGAAGTGTTACAACCAATGATCTTCAGACTACGAACCAATATTTAATAGGTGTACAATTACAAGCAAGCCCTACTTCGAATTTGAATTCAGTTGATTACAATACCGCAACAATTACAAGGCCAACTGACTCTGAATTTTACCGAAGAATAAAAATTACGGTGATGCCGAATGCTGGAAAATATGATATTACGGTTAAATGGCGTACAGCTACTAATAGACCCGATTCCACAATTCTGACTTACCAAACTACTGAAGTTCCACCCGATTCTTTGCGAATAGGTTTTGCCGCTTCTACAGGTGCTTTATATAACTATCATGAAATACGTAACCTGATTGTAACCACACCCGGCGGAGTAAGTGTCGAAAAATGGGTAGATAAAATCAATGCAAAAGTTGGAAACCAATTGACATATACCGTTTCAGTAAATAACTTAACAACATCAAACATAGCTAATCTGGAATTATCGGACACTATAAAAGATGGAAATGGCAATACTTTGATTTTGGGCAACGATTATTTTAACATTGATAGTATCAGTTTTATTAATTATGGAAAAGTTACAAATACGGTAATGGGTATGACTGCTGGTGAGCCAAAAACGAGCGGCTTTACAAATCCCATGAATTTCAATTTGAATATGGAAGCCAACAGTATCACTACTTTTAAAATTTCGGGTACAATAAAAAATATTACTCAAGGAGGTGGCTTGCTAACAAATGTGGCTGCTATAGATCCTTCTCCAACAGGAATTTTAGACGAGGATAAAACAAATAATATCAGTCAGGTAACTTCCTATATTTTGGATGCCGATTTTACAACAAATTCTGCTATTGATAGCGACTGTGCAAATCCGGATACTGGAAATACATTTTTAATCACAGTGTCGAATACTGGCTCAGAGAATAGTATTGCCGGAAAAACTGTAACATTAACAGATACAATACCAATTTCTCTAACTGTTAAAAATATAACCGCTACAGGCTGGATAATTTCAAACTCCGGTAATGTTTATACTTTTACAAGAAATGAGGCTCTTAATCTCGGGAGTTCTTATCCTCTGATTGGCATCGAGTTTCTTCCTCCTGCTTCGGGCACAAATGCCATTATTAACAGCGTTTCAGTTCATTATGATGGTATTGAAGCAGTATCAGACAATAATAACAGTCAGGTAGTTTTGCACCCCAAACCTGCAACTTCAGGTATATATCATCAATAAAATTAAAAACAAAATATAATTAATTCGCAAAAAATTTATAAATTATGAAAACAAGTAAACTTTTCTTACAGTGGATTACCATAGTAACGCTGCTTGCTGTAAACACGTTGAATACGAACGCACAAGGTCCATTTCCTTCCTCTGCAATGCCACACGTAGTATGTCAGAGTTCCACCGAACCTTATGGCGTTACTTTAACCACAGGTTCAACTTATGCCTGGACAATAAGCGACCCTACTGCCGGCGCAAAAACTGCCGGTGCTACACCCAACCTTATTACTGTAAACTGGTCAAAAGCTGGAAATTACACTTTGCAGGTTGTTGAAACAAATCAGTATGGTTGTGTTGGCTCTCCAGTAACTATTGATGTAACTGTAAATGCGGTTGCATTTATAACTAATAAGGTTCATGCAAATATTTGCAGCGGCGATAATTTTGAAATAATCCCTGTTGATGGAGCCGGAACTGATATAATTCCTGCCGGGACAACTTATAGCTGGAGTGCTCCAGTGGTTGCGGGTATTACAGGTGCTGCTCCGGGTAGTGGTGCAACAAAAATTAGCGGTACGCTTACCAATACAACAGATGTTCCTGTGGATGTCGTTTATACCGTTACTCCAACTTCGGGAAGTTGTACGGGTGCTGCCTTTTCGGTTACCGTAAAAGTATATCCTCAGGTAAAAACATCGTCAATTTATCATAATTAATTGATATTGAGCAGTGAATAAAGGTGTTGCCCACATATTAATGCTTTTCACAGTGCTTTTAAGTGCTGTGAAAAGTGTTGCACAATCCAGTGAACCGGATGTAGTATGTGTGGGGAGCACTAAAAACTATTTTGTAAATGTTAGGCCAGGGTCTTCGTATTGTTGGAAAGTAGATGGAGTGGAGCAATTTTCCACTACAAATTCTGTAGATATAAAATGGAATACACTGGGTATAAAAACGCTGACTGTACAAGAATTTACGAAGGACAATTGCGCTGGACTCGTTCAGTCGTTGCAGGTTACTGTAAATAAAGTAAGTTATTCAAAAACAACTCGTAAAGTTTGTCCACTTCAATTGCCTTTTATGTGGAATGGAATAAGTTGCCCTCTTGCAGGAACTTATCGTACAACTTTCACAAACGCTGTTGGGTGTGATAGTATTGCGGAGTTCGAACTCTGTGTGGAAGATCCATTGGTAACAAATGTGAATTTTGAAATTTGCAAGTCAGAATTACCATATACATGGAACAACAATATTGTAACAAATTCGGGTACTTACGTTTCTAAATATGCTACTCTGGCAGGATGTGATAGCATTGTGTATGCAAACTTCAATGTGCTCCCATCCTCGGGCGACTCGCTTTCGATTACGATATGTAAAGGCGAAACTTGTATGTTCGAAGGCAGACAGCTGAAAGAAGAAGGCATTTATTATGCTAATTTACAAGATAATAACGGTTGCGATAGCATTGTAAAATTAAATCTGACTGTTGCCGAAGGAAAATTAATTACCAAAAATATTGTATTGTTCAGCGGTCAATCATACACCAAAAATGGCACGCATTTTACAAGTTCGGGTTCGTACTCCAAAGTGATAAAATCGAGCGCAAATTGCACCGACGAACTTATCACCGAGCTTACATTTATTGATGTGCCGAATACAATTACGCCTAATGGAGATGAAATAAACGATGTATTTATGAAGGGCTTTCACGTAAAAATTTACAATCGCAATGGCATCTTGCTATTCGAAGGCGATAATGGCTGGGATGGTACATACAAAGGAAAAGTAGTTAGCAAAGACACTTATTTTTATGTGTTGTTCAACGCAGATTCGAGTATAAAACCAAAAGAAGGTTACCTGACTGTATTGAGATAAATGATGTTAAACAAGAAAATCATATTAGTATGTCTGCTTATGGGACTTTCGTCGCTTTTAGCAGCACAGTCGAATATTCGGCTGAGCAACTACTGGGGCAATATGTATTTTCTGACACCGGCAGCCATCTACGACAAATATGCGGCAGTTTTCAGCGTTGCTGTCAAAAAACAATGGGTAGGCATCGAAGGTAGTCCGGCAACACTTTTTGCATCAGGTACTATGTTCAACGAAGCATCCAACACGCAACTCGGATTTCAGTTTGTGCAGGATAAGGTAGGCTACACTTCGGTTTCGAATCTGCAGTTATCGTACGGATTTTCGTTACAATTGGATTATATCTGGCAGCTGCATTTGGGGCTGGGAGGTAATTATCAGTATATGAATTACGACCCATCGCTTATGATTTTGGAAAACGACGCTGATGCTTTTGCTTATTCGCAGTTGAAGGGAAAATCGACTTTTGATGCCGATTTCGGAATTGAGTTTGCCACCAAAAGCATGAAACTTGGGGCTGTATCGCAAAACTTATTCGATGCTTTTGCAATTGACAAGCGCTTACAATCCAATACCAATCTATTTTATGTGCGCTACCGCGAAATGAATCAAAGTCCCGTAAATATTGGTACCGGATTATGCGCCATTCAGATTGGGAATATCTACCAGTTGGAATTTAACACCTCAGCCTATTTTAAGTTTGAACAAAAAACAGGCTATGGCTACGAACCACAACTACTCGATGTCGGCTTATTTTACCGAACAGCCAGCGAAGTTGGGCTGAATTTCGGGTTTAATATCTCGAAAGAATTACACGTTTCGTACACCTACGACTATCATTTTGGAAGTATTCGGCTTGGTTCGTCTGGCACCAACGAAATTATGCTCACCTACCACATTCCTACTAAATGCAGATGTCACAATATGTGGTATTAATAAATATGTTGTGTTACTGAAAGGTAGCTTGCAACTCCCTCTTAAGTTGCTTTTAGTGCTTTATCTCCTTTTTTCAAGCTGGCTGGGCAAACTTCGCCATATTCTTCGGTCAACTTTAGTGCATCAATCAAATGCAACACTTGGTCCACATTACGACCATGGAAGGTCATTCACTAATTGATGACGAAACAAATATAAAGACTCAGATTTACTACAAATGGATATTATTGTATTTGTTATGCCGAAATGAAGCGAGGTATCTATAAAAAAAAAGAAA
>MNZK01000022.1 GCA_001873635.1 Porphyromonadaceae bacterium CG2_30_38_12
AAAAAGTGTTTCTGGCTAAATACTTCTAAAAAGTCACATCATTCGTTTGTGTTTTGAACTTTAAAGTAAGTTGCATTGTTTACTTTCTAAAATTAATCAATCTATGTTTCAAGATATATTAGTATATAGTATAGTTATCAGTGCAATTGCCTACACCATTTTAAAAATTATACAAAGCCTTAGTAGCAAACAAAAAACAGGTTGTGGCGGCTGTAGTGGTTGCGATATCAAACAAGAATTATTAAAAAAAGGAGAAAAATCTTCGCATGATTGCAGTTGCCAATCTGTATGACAAATTAATCTAATTTGTAGCCAAAATTTTTAAGTTTTAGGTCTTTGCTACGCCAATCTTTTTCTACTTTTACAAAAAGCTCTAAGAAAACTTTTTTCTCAAAAAACACTTCCATATCTTTTCTGGCTTCAGTACCCACTGTTTTAAGCGATTTTCCTCCGTGCCCAATCAAGATTCCTTTCTGCGAATCACGTTCAACATAAATTACAGCATTAATGCGAATAAGTCGTTCGTCTTCTTGAAATTGCTCTACTTCCACCTCCACTGAATAAGGTATTTCTTTATCATAATGCAACAAGATTTTTTCACGAATAATCTCAGTTACAAAAAAACGGGCAGGTTTGTCGGTCAATTGGTCTTTGTCGAAAAACGCAGGTGATACTGGCAGTAATGCTTTTATGCGTTCAAAAACAGGCTCAATATTGAATTTTTCCAATGCCGATGTCGGATATATTTCGGCTCGGGGAATCAATTCCTTCCATTTGTCGACCAACACAATCAACTTTTCCTCATTAATCAAATCTATTTTATTGATTATCAGAATAAGAGGTGCGGGATTTTGATTTACTTTTTCAATAAAATCTATATTTTTCTCATAAGCATCATATACATCGGTAACATAAAGTAGTACGTCGGCATCTGTAAGTGCCGAGCGCGAAAAATTCAGCATAGATTCCTGTAGCTTATAATTTGGTTTGAGCACACCGGGCGTGTCGGAATAAACAATTTGAAAATCTTCTCCATTCACAATTCCCATAATGCGATGCCTTGTGGTTTGAGCTTTGGAAGTGATAATTGAAATCCGTTCACCAACCAAGGCGTTCATTAATGTTGATTTTCCGACATTTGGATTTCCGACGATATTTACAAATCCTGCTTTGTGCATCCGTGTGTTTATTAACGTGAGTTTTAGAGTGTAAGTAATTTATTATAAAATATTTAGCTGTCAAATTATTATTTTCCGCAGAGATACAAATCAACCATGGTTAGAGCAGCCATGGCTTCTACAATAGGCACAGCACGCGGCAAAACACAAGGGTCGTGACGACCTCGCGCCTGCAATTCCACTTCATTGGCGCGCATATCAATGGTGTCCTGTTTTATGGAAATTGTAGCAACTGGTTTGAAAAGTACCCGAAAATAAATAGCTTCGCCATTACTGATACCACCCTGTATGCCGCCCGAATTATTCGTTTTTGTACCTACATTGCCATTGTTATTCACAAAAGCATCGTTCATTTCGGAACCTTTGAGGGCAACACCCTCGAAACCACGCCCATAATCGAAACCGTGTGTTGCATTGATACTCAACATAGCGGCTGCTAAGCGCGCTTGAAGCTTATCAAAAATGGGCTCGCCCCAGCCCACCGGAACGCCCTGAATGATGCAAGAAACAATACCACCGGTAGAATCGCCATCTTTTTTGAGAGTAGAAATATAATCGATCATGCGCTCTGCAACATCCATTTGCGGACAACGTACGATATTGCTTTCAATCAAGCTCAAATCGGTGTTGAAAATTGTTTCGGTCATGGCAATTGGACCAACTTGCGAAGTAAAAGCTGTGATGTAAATACCTAATTGTCGAAGTACTAATTTGGCCACAGCGCCAGCCACAACACGAGCCGCTGTTTCGCGAGCCGACGAGCGACCTCCGCCCCGATAATCACGCAAACCATATTTTTGTTGGTAGGTAAAATCAGCATGTGAGGGACGGTAAATTTCTTTTAAATGTTCGTAATCGGCGCTATGTTGGTTTTGATTCCAAATAATAAATGCTATGGGTGTACCCGTGGATTTGCCTTCAAAAATGCCTGATAAAAACTCCACTTTGTCATCTTCCTTGCGTGGTGTTGCAATTTTCGATTGTCCCGGTTTGCGCCTATCAAGCTCACTTTGAATGTATATTTCATCGATACTGATTCCTGGCGGACAGCCATCAATAATTCCTCCAATTCCTTTTCCGTGTGATTCACCGAAGGATGTAAATGAAAATAATTTACCGATAGTATTCGACATGGCGATATATTAGTTTGAGAATATGTATGTTTTCGTATTTTGCAAAGATACGATTTTTTTCAAAAAAAAAGAAACAAAAAAAGCTTTGCCTATTTATAATGCAAAGCTTTTTTCAGTGAAACTTAATGTGAAGTTATTTAGGTGTTATAGCTCAACCACATTTTGAATAGCCACAATTTTTGCAAGTCAAGCAGCCTTCCTGATACACCAAAGTTTTTTCGCCACAGCTTGGGCATTCCTGACCGGCAATTTGAGTGCCATCGGGGATATACTTTTTCAGGGCACGCTCCACTCCCACTTTCCAGGTATTAATAGTGTCGCTATCTAATTGTAAGCCAGATACAAGCTTGATAACCTGATCGATAGGCATACCATAGCGCAAAACGCCCGAAATAAGTTTGGCATAGTTCCAATACTCCTTGTCAAATTTGTGCGAAAGCCCTTCCACCGTAGTTTTGTAGCCACGCTTGTTTGCAAATTGGAAATCGTAACGTTTGAGACCTTTCGCATCTACCGTTTTTATAATTTTGCCTTCTGTAACAGTTTTTGGAAGTAAAATTCCTTCTTCATCGTCGGCTAAACCGGTAAAAATTTCGTAAGGGCGATTATCTTTCAACCCAACAAAAGCAATCCACTTATCCTTAGCATTCTGAAAACGTACTACGTCGCAATCCAATTCTTTGGGGCGTACAAAATGGTCTTCTTCTACCGTAAAGCAAACTGTTTTTTCATCTTTCTTTTCTTCTTTTTTGTCGGTACTTGCAATCAATACTCCTGAGCGTGATCCATCGCGATACACGGTAACACCCTTACAACCAACACGCCAAGCTTCTTCGTACAAGTTACCAACCAGCTCCTCGTCCACATTGTTTGGTAGATTTATAGTAACACTAATCGAATGATCAACCCATTTCTGAATACGACCCTGCATCTGCACTTTCTTCAACCAATCTACATCATTGGCTGTGGCTTTGTAGTAAGGCGATTGTTCTACTAATTTTTCAATTTCGTCGCTGCTGTAATGTTTGGCAGTTGGATGTCCATTAGCCTCCATCCAGGTAACAAATTTGTGATGAAACACAGCATATTCTTCCCATGAATCACCGTTTTCGTCCACAAAATCTACGTGAACATTTTTGTCGTTGGGGTTTACTTTGCGTCGTCGGGTATATACGGGCATAAACACAGGCTCAATACCAGAGGTAGTTTGCGTCATAATGCTTGTAGTTCCGGTTGGTGCAATGGTTAGGCAAGCAATGTTACGGCGACCATATTTAACCATATCGTTGTACAATTCAGGATCGGCATCACGCAAACGAAGAATAAACGGATTGGTTACCTCGCGTTTGGCATCATATACTTTGAATGCACCTCGTTCTTTTGCCATTTCCACCGACGAACGGTAGGCTGCTAAAGCCAACACTTTGTGAATGTTTTCGGAAAATTCGGTAGCCTCGTCAGTGCCATACCGATAACCCAAAGCAGCTAACATATCGCCTTCACCGGTAGTGCCCACACCCGTACGACGCCCTTCGGTCGTTTTTTGTTTAATTTTTTCCCACAATTGGTATTCGGTCAGTTTAATATCATCATCTTCGGGGTCGGAATCGATTTTTTTGATAATGCTATCAATTTTTTCCATTTCCAAGTCAATGATATCGTCCATAATTCGCTGTGCAATAAGAACATGGCTACGAAATAACACTTCGTTGAATTTGGCTTCGGGAGTAAATGGATTTTCGACGTAAGAATATAGATTGATAGCTAACAGGCGGCAGCTATCATAGGGACATAAAGGAATTTCGCCACAAGGATTTGTTGAAACCGTTTTGTAACCAAAATCGGCATAACAATCGGGCACTGACTCCCGAATGATAGTATCCCAAAACAAGATGCCAGGTTCGGCTGATTGCCAGGCGTTATGAACAATTTTTTTCCAAATAGCCTTTGCATCAGCTTCTTTGGTAACCCACGGACTAAGGGAACTTACAGGATATTGCTGTGTGTAGGGTTTGTTGGAAGTAACAGCTTCCATAAAAGCATCATCGATACGCACGGAAACATTAGCGCCAGTAACTTTTCCCGATTCCATTTTAGCATCAATAAAAGATTCGGCATCAGGATGTTTTATGGAAACGCTGAGCATAAGCGCACCCCGACGTCCATCTTGAGCTACTTCGCGAGTAGAATTAGAATATCGTTCCATAAAAGGCACAATACCGGTTGAAGTGAGCGCAGAGTTTTTTACGGGAGAGCCTTTGGGGCGAATATGTGATAAATCGTGCCCTACGCCACCGCGGCGTTTCATTAATTGAACTTGCTCCTCGTCAATTTTAATGATGGCGCCATAGGAATCAGAATCGCTATCAAAACCTATCACAAAACAGTTTGAAAGGGATGCTATTTGAAATTCATTACCAATACCAGTCATTGGACTGCCCTGAGGCACAATGTACTTAAAGTTGCGAAACAGCTCAAATAGCGTTTCTGCCGACATTGGGTTAGGGTACTTGTTTTCGATCCGAGCAATTTCGGCTGCTAAACGATGATGCATATCATCGGGAGTTAGTTCATAAACATTGCCGTAAGAGTCTTTCAGGGCATATTTGTTAGACCAAACTCGTGCGGCTAAGTCATCGCCTTTGAAAAACTCAAACGATGCTTCTTTGATTTCTTCGGGAGTGTAAGTTCTTTTATTCACAACAGTGGTAAATTGTAAAGAGATTAATATTGAGTAATTTAGTAATCGATTATTTATTTCCAAAACCGACTACAATGTTAGATAAAAAAAACCAATTACACAACAATAAAAATAAGAATTTTACACTTTAAAAATAAAAAGTTAACCAAAATAAAATATAAAATACTAATTATCAACGCTATAAAAATTATTTTTTGGCAAAATATTTTCTAAAATTATTTTTCTATTTATAGCGTTATTACTAATTAATGCGAATCAAGATTTGAGATTGTTTGATTAATATTTAAGATATCAGGGCTACGCCCCTCCATTCTTGAAAAGAGCATCGGAGATGCTGATTTGATTACATATCGAATTATTGAAAATTCGAAAATGAACTATTCATATCTGTCAATAATTTTTCTACTTCAGGTGCGAGGCTTTCAGTCCTTTGATAACGGCATTTGTGAAGCCTGTAGCTTCCATTTCATTCAAACCTTTGATGGTTATGCCGCCCGGAGTTGTAACTTTATCAATTTCGACCTCGGGATGTGAATCGTTAGCTTCTAACAGTTCGATGGCTCCACGCAGTGTTTGCAACACCACATTTTTGGCAACAGTTGGATAAATGCCCATTTCAACACCGCCTTCCATTGCTGCACGGATGTACCTAAACGCATAGGCAATACCGCATGATGAGAGTGACATAAAGGCATTTAACTGATTTTCAGGCACTAAAAAAGCTTTGCCAAGTTCGTTAAATATCTCCAATACCAAGGCTTCTTTATCGGGAGTTGCATTGTATGACGAAATTGTTGAAACACTCTGCAACACATCGATGGCTGTATTGGGAATAATGCGGAAGATGGTAGCGTCGGAATCAAATAAATGAGTGAGCCTGTCAAAATCGACACCAGCGGCAATGGAAATAATAAATTGACGTTTATAATCGAGCTTACTTTCAATTTCGTTGGCAATTGTTTCGACTAACCAAGGCTTCACAGCTAATAAAATAATATCAGCATTTTTGATAATCTCAATATTTGAAGTATTCACTACAATTTGAGAATTAGCAGCCTGAATAAGCTCTAAATTTTTTGTCGAAATATCACTGACAGCGATATTATAGGCGGCTATCAACTTGCCTTTAGCTAAACCTCTTGCAATGGCACTGCCCATGTTACCGGCACCAATAATGGCTATTTTTAAATTTAATGATTCCATTTTTATATAGTTTAATGATTATTTTTATGCAATATTTTTGTAACTAATTATTTCATAAGCTACTATTTTATAAATTCTTTTTCGATGCTTACCGCATGCACTTTTGCACCCAAGGGAGGATTTAACTTAGATAGTTTAATTTTGAGCCCACTGATTTGATCAAATTTCAAAATTAATGCCTGTAAAATTCGCTCGGATACATTTTCGATAAGCAGCGATGGCACTTCCATTTGAGATTTTACCTCGTTGTAAATCAATTGATAATTAATTGTATCATTCAAATTATCGGTAATATCAGCCACAGCCGTATCCAAATGGATGTGCAAGGTTACTAAAAAAGTATTACCAAGAATTTTTTCATGCTCTAAGCAACCGTGATAGGAATGGAATTCCATATTTTCTAAAATAATTACTGACATATTTGAAGTAAGTAAGTAAGTAAGTAAGTAAGTAAGTAAGTAAGTAAGTAAAAGGATTAAATAACTTGGCTTTCAAAATCGCCATCGTGTACAAAAGTACGAATTTTATCACCAGTTTTTATGTTTTTAACCGATATAATTCTATTTCCATTAAGTGTGCTAATGGTGTAACCGTGTTTCAACAAAAAAGCAGGTGAATGTGATTCAATAGCTTGCTGGAGCATTAAAAGTCTGTTTTTTTCGTTTAGCAAAATTCGTTGTGTAAGTTGGCGCAACTGGCTGTTATTACGTTGTAGTAGTAATCTTTTCGAGGCAATACGTTGTTGTAAACTTTGCTTCATACGCCAATTAAAATTAGTTAGCAGTTGCCAATCATCAGCGATTCTTTTTTTTGTGAAATTGTAAATGGCATAAAAAGAGGCATTCAAATCAGCATCCTGCGCACTCAATTTTTCGAGCAGGAACTCGGCTACAGCTGTGGGCGTTTTGAGCGACATATAAGCAACAAAATCCAAGATGGTACTGTCGCGTTGATGACCAATTCCGGCTAAAATGGGTAGTGGAAACTGAGCACAGTTTGCAGCCAATTCGTAACTATCGAAGCAAGCCAAGTCGGTTGTGGCACCTCCTCCTCGAATAATCACTACGGCATCGAAAAGATCCGAATGTTTGTAGATAATATCAAGCGCAGCAACGATGGATGCTTCGGCTTTTTCGCCTTGCATGATAGCCGGAAATAAATGTTTGTAGAACACAAAACCTGCTGCGTTTTGCTCTAATTGGTCGATAAAATCGCCATATCCGGCGGCAGTGGGAGAAGATATTATTGCTAAACGTTGCGGCAAAGTGCTTAAAACTAACTGTTTGTTCATATCCACAATACCGTCAGTTTCCAATTGACGCAAAATCAGCATTCTCCGTGCAGCGAGCTCGCCAATGGTAAAAGTGGGGTCAATATCGCGCACACTGAGGCTTACACCATACAAGCTGTTGAACTCAACGCTCACAGCTACCATCACATTTAAACCTGCGCGCAAGGATTGTCCCGTACTACTTTCAAAATAGGGTTTAAGCATTCGATAGGTTGAATACCAAATGATTGCCTTGCTTTTGGCTAACAAATTATCAGTATGCTGCTCTTTTTCAACAAATTCCAAATAGCAATGTCCATTTTGATTTTCACGCAACTCGCTAATCTCAGCGCGAATCCACACAGAAGTATCAAAATTCAATCGAAGAGCTTCCTGAATTCTGGTAGTTAGTTCGGAGAGGGTTATGGAATCCATTTTTTAAATTAAAAAATCAGACCTAAAAACAGCATCACTTGGCATTCGCCAATCGCCACGAGGTGAAAGATTTATGGAGCCTACTTTGGGTCCGTCGGGCATACAGGAACGTTTAAATTGCTGTTGATAAAAGCGTTTCAAGAAAATGCGAAGCCATTTTTCAATAATTTTAATTTCGTATTCACGCTGAAAAGCTTGCTGGGCTAAAAATAAAATTTTGGAGGGTGCAAAACCGAAACGAACAAAATAATATAAAAAGAAATCGTGCAGTTCGTAAGGTCCCACCAAATCTTCCGTTTTTTGAGCTATATTGCCATCACCATCGGCAGGTAACAATTCAGGACTGACAGGGGTATCGAGTATGTCTTGTAAAATAGTTTCGGACTTAGAGTCTAATTGGTGCGAAGCCCAATCTACCAAATAACGAACTAAGGTTTTTGGAACACCGCTATTTAAGCCATACATCGACATTTGGTCGCCGTTGTAAGTTGCCCACCCTAAAGCTAATTCAGACAAATCGCCTGTGCCAACTACCAAACCTTGATGTTTGTTTGCCAAGTCCATCAATATTTGGGTTCGTTCGCGAGCCTGGGTATTTTCGTAGGTGATGTCATGTTTATTTTCGTCCTGTTCAATATCCTTAAAATGCTGCAAACAAGCATCTTTAATAGAAATTTCTTTAGCAGTAATTCCTAAAGAATGTATCAACCCAAGCGCATTTTGATAGGTACGTTGGGTAGTTCCAAAACCAGGCATAGTAACTCCAATGATGCGTTTACGGTCGAAGCCTAATTTATCAGCCGTTTTTACACAAACCAGCAAAGCCAACGTTGAGTCTAATCCGCCGGAAATACCTATTAGAATGGTTTCGGCATTTGTATGTTTCCAACGTTTTGCCAAACCCGACATTTGTATCGAAAAGATTTCTTCACAGCTTTCGTTGCGTGTGTGCATGGGTGGTACAAAAGGGTGTTTTTCTATTACACGCTTCAGGTTTTTATTGGATAAATAGTTGTCGGCAAAGTGAATAATGCGGTAATCTCTATCATCTTTAGAAGCAACGAAGTTGCTATTTCTGATGCGGTCAGCCTTTAGCCGTTCCACATCTATATCCGAAATCACCAACTGTTCAGCGTAGCTAAACCTTTTGGAAGCGGCTATTATAGTTGCATTTTCGGCAATTAAAGCGTTGCCGGCATAAACCACATCGGTAGTTGATTCGCCAAAACCAGCCGAGGCGTAAATATAGCCGGCATTGCAACGTGCCGATTGCTGCTCGATAAGCTGACGTAAATAGTTGTGTTTACCTATAAGTTCGTTCGAGGCAGAAAGATTAAAAATAAGTTGTGCGCCATGTTGCACGTGCTGCGAACTGGGAGGAATGGGAACCCAAAGGTCTTCGCAAATTTCTATTGCAAAAGAACAGGACTTATTTTGAAATAATAAGCGAGTACCAAAAGGAACAAGTTCATCCAATAAATTTACCTGCGTAAACGTGGCATCCAATGAAGAGGCAAACCAACGTTTTTCGTAAAATTCATTGTTGTTGGGTAAATGAGTTTTGGGCACCACCCCAAGGAGTTTGCCTGCCTGTATCACTACCGCCACATTGAAAAGTTGATTTTCTATTCGGAGTGGCATTCCTATTATAATAACTGTTTGAAGAGCAAATGTGAGCGATTGCAACTTTTTGAGCCCTTGCAAGGCATCAGCCAATAATTGTTGCTGAAAAAACAAATCGGCACAGCTATATCCCGTAATACAAAGCTCTGGAAAACATACTATTTGTACATTTTCGGCATCAGCATGTTTTGCCAAAAGAGCTATTTGTGAAATATTATAATTGCATTCGGCAAGTTGTAAACTTGGAATAGCAGCGGCAACGCGTACAAAACCGTGATTCATTGCTTTTGAATTATAGTGTTAATACTTACTTGATATTTTCCATGTCGCTCAGATAAATTTCGAGCGCTTTGGCTGATATGCGTATTTCAGCAATCACAAAGGTAAGCGATAAAATTAGTAAAACAAGCGCTATGGCAAAAATATATGCCGAAAGTGATTGCATACCTATGTAAATAAAAAACATAGTTGCCACACACAACAGTAAGCTTGCAACCCCTGTAAGTTGCATGTTTTTAGTGAGATACAATCGTCGTCGTAAGTTCATAATTTGTGCTCGGGTAATGGCAGAGTGGTCGTCCATATACTTGTCTTTGAGGTTACGCACCAATTGCGCATAACTCAAAAAACGATTGGTGTAAGCCAAAAGCAACAACGATATAGCCGAAAACAAAAAAGTTGGTGTAATAAGTGTTAGTTCTCCCATAATAATTTTCTCCTACTATTTTTAATTCTGTTTTTAAGTGCATGGTAACCATTCAGCTACGTCTAAAATTTCGGTGGTTACTGACTACAGTATAGGCTGTGTGTTGCAAACTCAACTTGTAGGTTGCGATCTAAATGTTATAACTATTGAGCGAGGAAAAAATGGTCTTTTCACCATTAAAATACTACAAGTTTATAATTTAAAAGCAGTAACCTTCTTAAACGATTCAGTGATCTTGATGTGCACAAAGATAGTTGACTTTGCTTTTACCGCCAAATGAGTAAAGAGACTCTACCGAACCAATTACATTTTTTAACCTGCGCATACACCGAAAAGGGTGTGTTTGAAAAATAGCACTAACTTGTCGTGGCTTTTTTTGCTTTTTGGGCGATTAGATTTCAATAGCTAATCAAGTATTAATAATCACTACTGACCGACAAATAAATTAACGCATTAAAAAAGGGAAGCCATCTATCAGATAACTCCCCCCGATATAGTACTTTTGTTTTACCACAAACATATTTACTATATGGGCAAAGATATAACAAAAAATTTAGTCGGTTCGCCGATTTTCAAACAAATT
>MNZK01000116.1 GCA_001873635.1 Porphyromonadaceae bacterium CG2_30_38_12
TTTAGTATTATCATATTTGATAAGCGCTTTAAATCGCCTTATATAAAGTTTGCATGAAAATTCACTTCATCGCCAGCCGACTGGTAAAAAAACGACAAAACAGGCACTTTACAATTATTTATAACTAATAAATGTAAATATAAGGTGGGTTAATATTAAATTAATGAAATTAAAGTGGCAATATTAGCACTTGGCTGGCGATGAAGTGATAAAAAAGGAGTTTCTTTAGAGGTCGGACGGCGATGAAGTGTTAAAAAGGGGGTGTTTTTGGGCTCACGCTAAGCGGGATGTCCGCTTCGCTTCCATTCGCCGTATAATGATAATCTGTAGTTTTAAGCGGCTTTATTTTTAACATCCGCCAGTGGACGGACAAGTTTAATTGCAGGAAAAGATAGAAAAAAAATGCAAAGAGGCAATTTTTTTTTTCTTCGGCGTTATTGGGGCTTCGGGCGTTAGTTACCCTTCGGGCGTTAGTAGGCTTTGCCGTTATTGGGTTATTAGCCTAAAGGCATTTATTTTTAGTTTAGTAAAGTAGAACTAATAGCAAAGATAACAAAAATCATTTTAAAAATCGGTAGAAAATTTTTCAATATGCTCTAAACATACGCTATACACATCTTCCGTGTTGTAGCGTTTGTACCAATCAACTGTTAATTCCACTGTCTGATTAATATTTAAGCGTGGTTGCCAGCCTAATTTATACGTTGCTTTCGAGATATCGAGCATAAGAAGTTGCGCCTCGTGCAGTGCATTCGGATCTGATAAATCCTTCAAGTAGTGATTAATGATTAATGATAAATGATTAGTATCTTTTATCTTAGCTCCCTCTATAGCGGGGGGCTCTTGACTCTCTTTAGGGCGGGGGGCAGTGTAATAGTTTTCCACTACCCATGTAGCCACATCCCATACGGTGGCAATAGAATCGGGTTTGGGTCCAAAATTCCAGCCTTCGCAGTAGATGGTAGGTTCGTTCCACATTTTCTGAGCCAAAAGCAGATAACCGCCCAGCGGTTCGAGCACATGTTCCCAAGGACGGATAGCTTTCGGACTACGAATATCAATGGTTTTGTTGGCTTCGAGTGCTCGTATGCAATCGGGAATAATGCGGTCCATCGCCCAGTCGCCACCACCAATTACGTTGCCGGCACGTACGCTTGCAATGGATTTGCTATGAGAGGCATACTGCTCGGGGTTGAAAAAAGATCGTCGCCACGAAGCAATGGCAATTTCGGCTGCACCCTTCGATGAGGAATAAGGGTCGTAACCACCCATAGCTTCATTTTCGCGGTAGCCCCATATTTGTTCTCTGTTTTCGTAGCATTTATCAGTAGTTATCATTACACCTACTTTTACACTGGGAGTAGCACGTATAGCTTCGAGCACATTGATAGTACCCATTACATTTACCTGGTATGTTTCCACAGGTATATCGTACGACAAACGAACAAGCGGTTGCGCGGCTAAATGAAATACAATTTCGGGTTTATACGTCGCAAAAACATCTTTGAGTAATTGACCATCGCGAATATCGCCACGCAGGTCGGCTTTCAGTTTAGCACCTATACCCGAAAGTACAAAATTATCACGCTCGCTGTATGGATCAAGAGCCAATCCTATCACCTCCGCACCCAAAGACTGTAGCCATATAGCAAGCCATGAGCCTTTAAAGCCCGTGTGGCCAGTAATAAGTACTTTTTTGTTTTTATAGAAGTTTTCCATGTTGTTGTTATTTCAGTTACACAAAGTTTATTAATTACACAGTGTTTCTCAGTGTATTACACAGTGTTACTCTGTGTGTACTTTGTGTTACACTGTGTACCTTATCACCAGACTTTCCAAGGCGCCTCGCCCTTATCCCACATCTCATTCAACTCAATATTATCGCGCATGGTGTCCATGGGTTTCCAGAAACCACTGTGTTTAAAGGCAGACATTTTTCCTTCTTTCGCAATTGTTTCCAGCGGTTTTTTTTCAAAAATGGTACTGTCGCCTTCGGTAATATAGTCGAACACTTCGGGTTGGCAGATAAAATATCCCGCATTGATCCAGTTACCATCACCGGCAGGTTTTTCCAAAAAGGATTTCACTTTTCCATCAGTTGAAATATCCAAAGCACCAAACTTACCACTTGGCTTATAAGCTGTTACAGTTAATAAATTATTGTTTTTATTATGAAAATCAATAGTCTCCTGTATATCCAAATCGGCAACACCATCGCCATAAGTCAGCAAAAAAGGTTCATTGCCCACATACTTCTGAATACGTTTTACACGTCCACCAGTCATAGTATTCAGCCCAGTATCAATCAGAGTAATTCGCCAAGGCTCGGCATGGCTGTCGTGCACCTCAATGCTATTATCGGTTAAGTCAACGGTAATATCGCTGTTGTGTCGGTAATAATTAGCAAAATACTCTTTAATAATATATTGCTTGTAGCCGCAGCAGATAATAAAATCGTTGATGCCATAATGGCTATAGGTTTTCATAATGTGCCAAAGGATTGGTTTCCCACCAATCTCCACCATAGGTTTGGGAATTAAGTTGGTAGCCTCGCTCAGCCGCGTTCCCAAACCACCTGCTAAAATAACTGCTTTCATAGATTTATTTACTATTTAATCATCCGTCAGTGGACGGACAAGTTTTATCACTAACCATTAACCACTAACCATTAACCATTTATCATTAACCATTAACTAATCACCATTCATCCGTATATATATTCGCTGCCCCTACTTCATTCAAATTTTTTCGGAAATAGGAAGTAAACGATTCACCGCCACAGATATAAAAATGCGCTTGTTTCAAATCTAATTTAGACTGTTGAATATCATTCCAATCCATTCTGCGGTTTGGCAGGTTGTGTAATGCTTGCCGGGTACAAAATAAATGCAATTGACTGGGTGGCACCATGGTTTTCAATATTTCAACACCCTGTTGCTCTGCTTCATTTTTGAAAGAATAATAAACGTGCAAACGATTGGATTGATGCTCCCGCTGCAGTTGCTCACAGAAACTAAGAATAGGAGCAATACCAGTACCACCGGCAATGCAACATACAGGTGCTGTTTTATCAAAAAATGGCAACAAAAAATCGCCAAAAGCATATTTCACAGTACATACGCTTCCAACGCTTAGTTCGTTGAAAATGCGCGTAGTATAAACACCCACTTTTTCGATAACAAGCTTTATTGTTCCAGCTTCGCTAAACGCCGATGCAATACTAAAATTGCGCGAATCGGGCCAACGTGTATACTCTTCTTTTTGCTCTAATGTTAATTGCAGGAATGAGCCGGCTTCGAAATAATGATTTTTTTCTAATAGGAATGTATATTCCCTGATTTCACTGCCATGTTCCTTTATTGAAAGAACCTTTGCTTTGCTTATTGTCGCCATGAATGTAAATTATTAAAAAATTCAGCAAAAACCGATAAAATATAATCCATTCGTACATCGTCGATACCCGGATAAACCCCAATAAATATGGTGTTGTGCATAATGTAGTCGGTATTTTGTAACGACCCCGACACACGATAATTTACATCCTTAAAAGCAGGTTGACGGGTCATGTTACCAGCAAACAGTTGGCGGGTAAGTATTTTGTGTTTTTCGAGGTATTCAGCCAACTGTGTACGTGTGAATTTGCCATTCTCCCGTACATTAAACGGAAATCCAAACCACGAAGGATCGGATTTAGGCGTAGCCTTTGGCAATATCAAATACTCCTGGTATTGCTCAAGTCCGGCATAAAGTTTTTTGAAATTAGCTTTGCGCATCTCCACAAACATCGGAAGTTTTTTTAATTGAGCAACACCTACAGCAGCCTGCATATCAGTTACTTTGAGGTTGTATCCAATGTGGCTATACACGTATTTGTGGTCGTATCCCTGCGGTAAATCGCCATATTGCGCTTTAAACCGGCGTCCACAGGTATTATCGCAACCTGGGTCACAATAACAATCGCGTCCCCAGTCGCGCATGGACGTAGCAATGCGTTTTAGCAGCGGATTACTTGTAAGTACGGAGCCTCCTTCGCCCATTGTAATGTGATGTGCGGGGTAAAAACTGGTAGTTGCCAAATCGCCAAAAGTTCCTACCATGTTGCCATTGTAAGTAGAGCCAACAGCATCGCAGCAATCTTCAATTAAATACAAGCCGTATTTATCAGCTATGGCTTTCACGGCATCGAGGTCGAAAGGATTACCGAGTGTGTGCGCAAGCATAATTGCTTTTGTTTTGTCCGAAATAGCATTTTCGATAGCATCCACTTTAATATTAAAGGTATCCAATTCCACATCGACAAACACAGGCACTAAACCGTTCTGAATGAATGGATTGACGGTAGTGGGAAAGCCGGCAGCCACGCCCAACACCTCATCGCCGGGTTTTAGGCGTTTCGACTTCAGAAGGGGCGATGTTAACGTAGAGAGTGCAATTAGGTTCGCCGACGACCCCGAATTGACAAGCATGCAGGCTCTTTGTTGCATGTAAGCAGCAAATTTAGCCTCAAACTCTTCGGCATACCTACCCGTAGTAAGCCAGAAATCGAGCGAAGCATCCACCAAGGTAGTGAGTTCATCTGCATCAAATATGCGTCCAGCAAAGGGTATCATGGTTTTGCCGGGCTCAAAAGCTTTCGCTTCGAATTGTTCGGCATAATATTGTTTTACTAATTCAAGTATTTCTTTTCTTTTCATCTAAAAGTAAATAATGTGTTGTAAATGAATAATTGTTGTAATGAATAGAGGTACTTCGATATAATTGCTTTACGTATCATACTAAAATTGCTTCCTTTGTAGTATTCCTTCGGGGCTATAAAAGCATAAGTGTTTGGTATGGTGTAAACTTCTGTCATAAGCAAAAAAACATATTTAAAGTGTTCTTGGAATGGCAAATTGAAGTTTAAATCGTCATTGTTTTAACATATTGCATTAATTACAGGCAAAGATAAGAATAATGTGGCAATGTGGCAAGAGGATGATGTGTTAATGTGGGGAGAGGCGTTGGTTTGGTGCGTTGCACGTTATTGGGCTACGCTGTCCGTTGATTCGTGCAATTGGTGTAATTAGTATTAATTTGTAGTTTAAAGTATTCGCTGTTATTGGTAAGAAAGAATAGGTACGCAGATAAAACGGATGTAGCTGCCCGTAAACGGGTAATACGGATTTTTGAATAAAAGGGATAGATTTGCTTTGCAAAAAAGCGGATAAAGAAAAACTGGCCTAAAGGCGTTATTATCTGTGCAAATCTGTGTTATCTGTGGAAAACGGAGTTATTGGTGGTTGGTCTTATTTTGCTCTTTTATCATTATAAATAAAATATAGATTTTTGTAGTACTTAAATTTACTATCGGAGCTTATTAAAGGTATTTTTTCGGTAATGGACTGGGCTATTATAATTCGGTCAATAGGGTCGTTGTGTCCGGGTACGGCAGGAAGTTTTGCATAAGTATGTTTGTATCAATTAAAAATCTCATAATTATTTCATTACTGCACGCATATCGATAATGTTACCACCGCTATATTTTTCTACTGCTTCCCATAGTTTCGATACTTTAGGGAATTTATTTGTTGTCTCGGCTTTTTCTTTTGCAGCCGATGTGTTTTTGTTGTCTGTTTTCATATTCTGATGTTTAAAAATCCGACTGCAAATATACAGTATTTTTGCTTTGTTGTCAATATATTCTGTTATTTTCATGGAAAAGCGTGGCCATTAAAAAAAACAGTGTGGTGTAATCTTACTTTATTAGCAAAGAATAGATAATTTAAAGTGGCCTTGTAATGATAAACCGTAGTTTAAAGCGGCCTTATTTTTAACATATTGCATCCGTCAGTGGACTGCCTGTCCGACCACTGGCGGAGACAAGTTTAATTACAGGCAAAGATAGAAAAAAAATTGCAAAGAGGCAATTTTTTTGGCCTTCGGCGTTATTAGGCCCTGCGGGCGTTATTATGGCCTTCGGCGTTATTAAATAGTTATTTATGGTTATTAACCTAAGGCGTTATTAAGCTGCGCTGTTATTGGGTGTCCTCACTATTTTGTCATTTAGAGCGTAGCTTCGAATCGGAATACACCATTTGAAGTAAAAATATATGCTATTTGGTAGATATCAGGCTTTCAATTTCCTGTATATAGATTTTTGCCGGTTCAATCAACGGTTTCACATCTTCTTCAGTCAGATTATAAAGGTCATCATAATCACCTGTTTGTCTCATTTCAAATAGTTTTGAATACAGTTTCGATTGTTCCTTTGCTACAATGCCTGTAGTTACAAAATGTAATCCAAAAAGTCTGATAACACCGGAATGTGTTTGCGCATTGTAACCATTTTTAATCAACAATGCAGAAGTAATATAATAACAGGCATAATAAAGCCGGTTCGTTACAGCATTCCAATAGTTGAGTTGTGTTATACCTATCGCTTCATTTAAGGTGTCTTTTGCTTTTTGTATTCGGTAATAAACAACTGCATCTCTTTCTTCGTCGCTTAAGCTCATAATACAATTCCCTCCTGTTGAATATTTTTATAAAAAGGTGTAAAGTTTCTGTTCTCCCAATCTCGTAATGTATAAAGTTTAGGGCTTATTTGTTCTCCCTCAGTCCAGCCAAGCTCAACCAAAGGATATGTTATCCGATCAAAATCTTCAGATTCAATTTTTGGTTTATCTAACAGAATTAATATATCCCAATCTGAATTTTGGTTGGCAGTACCACGAGCCTGAGAACCATAAAGTATAACCTTACCGCTTTTATCAACAGATAAAATTGTATTTTTTATCGCATGAAGCAATTCATTACGTGTACTTATCATAACCTATGTCTATTAATTACAGGCAAAGATAAGTAAAATGTGGGAAGATGGCAATTTTTTTTGCCTGCGGGCGTTAGTGGTGCCCTGCCTACCGCAGGCAGGTGTGCTGTTATTGGGTTATTGGTGGTTATTAGCCTAAAGGCGTTATTATGGCCTGCGGCGTTATTGGGCTTCACCGTTATTAGGCACTTCGTGCGTTATTTATTCCCGTTGGTTATGACCGTTGGTTGGCCTGCGGTGTTATTATCTATGTAAATCTGTGAACCAAAGGTCAGCGCAGCAAAACTGTGGACAAGGATAGGTAAATATTAGATGAAGTTGCTACCCATTTCTTTTTTTATCATTTATTGTAGAAGGATTCTGTCGCGCATCAAAAATATCGGTAATTAATATCACATCATCAATGTTTCTATAAACTATCTTATAGTTTCCAACAACCACATACCTGTGACCCTCACTTAAATGTTCTAACCAAAACTCAACTTGTCCCATTTCGGGCTATACTAAAAATGTTGCTTCAAAAATCTTTTTCTTAATTTTTTTAGCAACACTAATATTCGCATTATTTTTGTGATAGTTGTAAATGATTTTCAAGTTGTCAGATGCAAATTCCGACCAAATTACTTTCTTCATCATCACCAATTTTCCGATTCCTTTATGAGATTTTCTTGACTCATGAATTTTCCGTTTTTGAAATCTTCATTTGCACGTTTAGCTCTTTCAACCAATTGTTTTTGCGTAAACTGTTTAATAGTTGATTCGACACAAGTTTCTTTAATTTTCTCTTCAATTTTCCTAAAAACAACTTCGTCCTTAATGTTAATCAGAACATTAATTGCTTCTAATTTCCTGGTCTGAAAGTTTGTATAATTCATCTGTCTACTAATTATTTTTTAACCAACAAGTGCTATTCAAGCATATTTCAATTTTAATTGAAGTGCAAATATACTATCTTTTCGTGAAATTGAAATAGTGACTTGATTTTTTAACGAAATAAAAATTTGCCCTATGGGCGTTATTAAGCTACGCTGTTATTTGCCCGTTGGGCGTTATTATTGGGTTATTGGCCTGAAGGCGTTATTATCTGTGCAAATCTGTGTTATCTGTGGACAAACCACTTAAGTCACATAAGAATAGTAAGTAAGAAAACCTGACGGTTTTGGGGAAGTTCAAATATATCCTCGAGCTGGACAGGCTTTTACTTTTTTGCTGCAGCCCAAAAAAGTAAACAAAAAACCTCACCCGCCCATTGGGCACCCTCTCCAAGTGGAGAGGGAAAAGAGGAAAATAGAATTGTTTTTTCCGCCGCTGTGGATAAAAAGCTAAAAACATGACTACGTTTCGCTATACGCGTCCAGACCTGCCTACCGCAGGCAGGCTCACTCCGTCAGCTGACGGATCGTCAAACAAGGACCGCTCTTTTATGCTACACTTCGTCAGTTTTTTTAACGCATTTTATTCAAGGCGGAAAGAAGTGGAGGAGGGGCTTTGTGCGTTTGAATGGCAACGGTTATTGGGTTATTGGCCTACAGGTAGGGAAGAATTAATATGTTATATGATTGGAAGTGATTTTATTCACTAGTATATTACCATGTATGTCAATATCATAAATAATGTACCATGTAGTTTTAGGATTTACCCTAAACTTATATACTTTACTTCCAAATTGTTTATGATATTCATACTCAGTATTGAAATGGTATAAAATGTTATTCAACAAGTAACAAACATCAATAATATTGTTAATATACTCAATAATAAAAGCTTCGCTAAGTTCAAATTTATTCCATGTAAGTAAACCTTGTCTAATATCATTTAAGTCAACTCTTGTTTGATTACTAAGATATACCATTTTCCTTACAGAATTTAATAGTATCCTCAATTGCCACTTTTCTAAATTCTTCAATCGTCATATATCCTTCAGGTACATGCACTGACTGGTTTGGATTTTCAATAAAAATACCGCTATTAGTCTTGTTAGATTGTGGCTTTAAAGTTTGTAATAGATGTTTGCCATAATTAGTAGCATCATCAATCTTCACGGTGTGAATCATAACAGATTGTTTTATATTGTTTGTGCAAATATACAATCATTTTTTCAAATTAAAAATGTGAGTTGATTTTTTTAACGAAATTGGATCAGCCTGCGGCTTTATTTGGCCTAAAGGTGTTATTTTGCACTTCGTGCGTTATTCGGTGCGTTGCACGTTATTAGGCCCTGCCTGCCGCAGGCAAGTTCGCCGTTATTAAATAGTCATATATGGTTATTAGTAGTTTATTATTGGACATGGCGTTATTATCTGTGCTAATCTGCGACAACTGTGGACAAACCATCCCGGTAGTTATCGTGTCTCATTACAACACCAAATTAACTGAATCTTCAAACTTCACATGTTTCAAAACTTCGGCAGTATGAAAAGAAAGCTGGTCGAACAAAATATGCGCTTTTAAACGCACTATGGTTTCTTGTTTTGTCAAAATACCGGTTTCGTATAATGTAAGAGTTTGATACAATGTGTCGTTTGCTACAGCGCCCATTACAATATCAAAGTCATGAGGAGCTATTGTACGACGGTTAGTAACAATAAAGTCCAACCAAGCTTCGTCGGTATATTTATAGAGTTTAACACGGAAAATATCACTTTCCAACATTTTTTCATCAAAATTATACACATTAACAATAGCTTCGGCATTTGTACCAATTCTTTTCTGTTTTATCAAAGCCCAGCGCTGTGCTTGTTCATAATTGGTAGTGGTATAAAAGCCTTTACCAAAGTCAAGGAATCGTTGTGTTTCGAGTATAGTTGGTGTATGAATAATTTCAGTACTTCCGTGATATATCTTCATTTTCGTTGTAAAATATAATCTTTAATATCAGCAATTATAAAATTTTTACCCTGTGTATGCAATACCTCATAACCATTTGCAAGATAATCAAAAACAGCAGTTTGTTTAAATAATTGAAATGCAGCACTTGCTTTTATATCAGCTGCATTTTTAAAACTTTCCAAACAAAATAACTGAAAACGCTCTATTTTAGTTAATTTACACATAATGAATTAGTTTGTGAAGTGTATAAGGTTCATAAAGTTTGTAAGGCTATAAAGTTCATAAAGTCTTTACTCTTTATTCTTTGCTCTAAAAATCTATACAAAATCCGGATATTCCAACTTATTATTTTGTTTTTCATTTTTGAGCATATCATATAATTTCTCGGTACTTAAATGCCAAAGCTTTGTTTCTTCGTCGGTCAGAGCCGAATAAAGTTCCGAATCATATAGATAAGGCAAAGCATCCATAAATTCAATAGCTTCATTTTGCATGACTAAAGATACTAAATCCTGTACTATAATTTCAATTGTTATTTCAAATTCAGCTTTTTGCATTTTATGAATGAATAACGATAAATAAAAAACGATTAGTAATAAAACTTGTCTGTCACTGTTGAATTATTAATTTATTCAGTGCATATTTGAATTTGTACTCATTACAATAGGCAAAGATAATGATAATATGGGGATTTGGCAAGAGGTTTGAAAAGTCCCGCTATACTGGATGTCAGAATAATCCTTATGTAGATTTGCGTTTATTTGCGTTATTTGCGCCTGTCAGCCGAAAGGCAGGTTCAAATCTTTTTTTAGCTCCCACTATGCGGGAGCTCTGAATACAGCTTTTGAAGATTCACTTCGATTCGCGTTCAGATTCATTGCATTGTAAAAAATATTTATAGAATCTACGCGCAGAATCACTACATTGTAAAAAATATTTATAGAATCTACGCACAGCATCGCTGCATTGTAAAAAATATTTATAGAATCAACGCACAGCATCGCTGCATTGTAAAAAAAAATATCGAATTAGATACTTGAATTCAACTTGTAAATGCAACTTTTTGGCTGCGTACAATTAGGAAAAGAAAATAATCATTTTTTCAGAGAGGAAAGAGAGACAAAGCCTCCCTTTCGCTCTGCTGAATGGATAAAGATTACTATCTTTGCTTTTTTGTCCGTCCAAAGAAATCAAAGTTGCAGATGAGTAAACATTTAACCGAAAGGCAAAGGTATGCAATTTCTACGATGTTGCAAATACCTATGAGCAAAAAAGCGATAGCAGAAGCTATTGTAGTAGATAAGAGTACTGT
>MNZK01000006.1 GCA_001873635.1 Porphyromonadaceae bacterium CG2_30_38_12
GTAAAAGACTTGGATACATCACACCAAACGAAAAATTTAAACAAATTATTAATCAGAATTCAGTTGCATTTGCAAGTTGAATTCAGCTTACCAAAGGTTCAACCAAAGATAATGTGCGTCCTTTTGCTATAAGAGGATCAAAATCAGGCAATCCAGTGCAGGTACTTTGGATGCAAAATACACGTTACATTCATTTTCACGCCACCCGTTTTACAAAATGGGACGACCGTTTCCTTTCCAGTATCAAAATGAATATCCCTACATCAATTGTGAATAGTGGTTTCACAAAATAAGACATTGAGAATTTGATGCGATTTGTCGCAGATTGGATTAGGCTTTGTTGGTTTTCCAGTTATGCGGTAGTAGCTCGTTAAGTTTTTGGATATTGTGAACTTTGATGCATCTTTGTTTTTTTTACACAAAGGTAATATTGTCAATTTAATCTCGAAAGATGGGGGTAGCGGATACACCAGTCATTGAATTATCAAACGCCAAAACAAAAATATCAACTGGCGGTCTAAAACGAGAATAACTTTTTTCGAGCTCGCTTGGTGGCGGCTCCAAAAGTTATTTCCTGTTTTGTCCGAACTAATTTGCAGCAACAAAACATATCTTAACTTGCTGCTAAAATTGTCCTAACATTGGGGAGTATAGTATATAAGCTGTGTTGTTAAAATAATAATGTTAGATTAGTCCTTACTTAACTTACCATACTCTCTAGGCGTTACACCAAATTCTGCTTTGAAACAGGTGCTAAAATATTTTGGGTCATTAAAACCAACAGCATAAGCAATGTCAGATATATTGCCTGTTTCGCTTTTCAACATTAAGCAGGCATGTTTCAACCGGATGTTTCGTACAAATTCACTTGGCGAAAGGCCTGTAAGTGATTTTATTTTTCTATACAAAGTGGATTTCGAAGAATTCATGGCATCAATTAATTGCTCATGAGTAAAGTCGAAATTATCCAGATTTTCTTCAACAACACTTATTGCCTTTCGTAAAAAGTTTCCATCAATGGAGTCGCTTTCGTAATTTTTCGCAGTGATTGTAAGGGAAGATTGGTATTCTTTATTCTTTTTTTGTCTGTTGAGAATAAGACTGTTGATACGGGCTTCCAGTACACCCATTTCAAATGGTTTTGAAATATACGCATCGGCGCCTGCATTATAGCATTCAATTCTATCATCAATTTGGTTTTTGGCGGTTAGTAACAATACCGGCATGTGTGAGTAGTCAATATCCTCTTTAATTGTTCTACAGAGCGTATTCCCATCCATTTCGGGCATCATCACATCGCTTACTACTAAGTCAATTTCGTTTTCATGCATCACTTTCAATGCTTCTATTCCGTTTTTTGCTTTCAGTACTTTATACAACCGCGAAAGTGAGTTCGCCAACACGATCAATAAATCGGCATTATCTTCTACGATGAGTACCACAATGTCCGAATTTGGCGCAATCGTTTCGCCTTTAAGAACCAATGGTTCAGCACCTTCGAGTACTTTAATTGGGAATAATTGCGTTTCCTCAACACCTCCTTCGCGTTCATTGGCAGTATATTTCTGACTATCAATGGGTATTTTTACTACGATGGTTGTTCCCGTATTTACCTGACTTTCGACCGAAATGCTACCCTTGTGTATTTCAACCAGCTCTTTGGTCAACGAAAGTCCAATCCCATTGGATTCTAGGGTAAGTTCATCGCCAAAAAAGCGTTCGAATATAAATGGAATTCTATCTAGAGAAATTCCCGAGCCTGTATCGCTAATAAATAGTTTTGCATATTCAACATCTTGTTTAATTTCGGTTTGAATTACAATATTAATAATTCCTTTTGAAGGTGTATGCTTAAATGCATTTGATAAGATATTGAACAGAATTTTATCTACTTTATCCTCATCGAACCATGCCATTAATTTTTCGGGTGCCGAAATAGTGAATTTAATGTTTTTTTCCTTTGCCAAAGGCTCAAAATTATTCCAACAAATATTGTTCACAAAAGCCACCAAATCAGCTTGTTTTACACTCAGTTTCATATTTCCGCTTTCCACTTTCCGGAAATCAAGAATTTGTTGCAGCAACCGTTTCAGGCGCGAAACATTCGACTTCATAATAGAATATTGCTTAAACTGATTGGGGAAATTATGGTTGAAATCTTCAATTAAACAAGAAATAATAGTAAGCGGCGTGAGCAGTTCGTGCGAGATGTTGGTGAAATATCGGAGTTTTGTTTGCGTTAGTTCTTCCGATTTTTCTTTTTCAATTCTTGATATTAGTAAATCACGTCTCAACACAACCCTGTTATAAACAGTTCGGTAAATGAAATATCCAACAGATGTGAAAATGATTAAATACAAGCAATAAGCCCACCATGTTTCGTAGGGAGCTGGTGCTACATCAATGGATAAACTGGTGGGTTGTTCTATCCAAACGCCATTTTCATCAGTCGATTTTACCTGAAATGTATATTTCCCTTTGCTTAGGTTATTGTAATTTACATACCGTCGCTTACTGTCAACTTTTACCCATTCTTTATCCACACCGTTGAGTTTGTAGGCATAATTTATGTTGCCCGGAGATGTGTAGTTAAGTGCGGAGAACTCAAATCCAACATTGCGTTGCTTGTAATTCAAATGCAGGGTTTTGTTTATTTCATTGTACGTTCCCAACTGTAAATCGTTAAATATTGACTGATTGAAGATTTCAATATCTGTTAATACAACTTCGTTTACTTTTGTAGTTTGTTTTTTAAAATTTGGAAAAAAAGTACAGTAGCCATTTCCTCCTCCAAAATAGACTTTACCCTCACTGCTTTTATAAAAAGTGCCCGCTTTAAATGAGCTAATCTGGATATTATCAGTCACCGAGAATAAAATGGTGGATTTGTTAATTAAATCTGTTTTAATGATTTTATTGTTGGTTGTAAGCCACAGATTATTCTGACCATCTTCAATAATACTCTTAATATCTTCTTCCAATATGGAAAAATCTTTGTTTTGTGATACAAAAACATCTCTATTTTTATCGTATTTATTTAACCCTCCATTATTAGTGCCTACCCATATAGATCCTTTATTGTCAACAATTATTGAGTTAATTTCATCGCTGTTGATATTTTTATTAGAAACCATATACGATTTTGAGATAAACGTATGCTGCTTTGTTTCCTCCACTCGCACAAGGCCATTACTAGGCGAACCAATCCAGAATACGCCCGGTTTTTCCTCACAAATTGTTTGAACATTGTTCAGATTTGGAGAAATTTCTTTAATAATGTCATTAGTGATTAAAAAAACTCCATAGCGCGAGCCAATCCACATTCTTTTCTGAGAATCGCAGAAAATGTGAGTTATCGTTCGCTTTCCAGTATGTATGTTTTTTAGCTTATTGGGCAAGTCTTCTACTACATAGTTGTTTCCTTTTTTATAAATGCGTACAAATATTCCAGTACCACCCACCCAAATAGAACTATCGGCTTTGTTTTTGCAAAAACTGAGAATCGTATTTACAGGGTTCTGAATACTCTTGTTAAATGTTTTTTGAATTTCAGAATTAGGTATAATCTGTTGCGTTTTTCTGTCGATAACTCGTATTCCATAGCTCGTTAACCCTAGCCAAATTTCGTTTCCATTTTCAATAATCGAATTTACAGTTATAAAGCCGTAATGTTTTCTAATATCTTCTAAAGTGTTGGAATAGAATAGTGGTTTGTTGAGATTTGCTAAGTATACGCCGTCGTTGGAAGTAGCTATCCAAATATTTCCTTGTCTGTCTTTGATAATTTGATTCAGAAAATTACTAGCGTCGCTAAAAAGTTCCAGTGCGTTAATTTGTTCGAATTTTACATTTTTTCTGTCCGTGATAATGCTTAGACCCATTTGAGATAATATCCATATATTGCCAGATGCATCATCTTGCACAATACTATAAATGGAGTTTTCGGCTATACTGTTTGGATTTTTTTCGTTGTGCAAGAATTGTGTATATATAGGTAAGTTGTTTTGTTTGTTAAAATCTACTTTAAAAAGTCCATCTGCCCAAGTACCCACCCAAAATATCCCATCAGAATCTTCGTACACGCTAAATGGATTGTTGTTCTTGCCAAATGGAGGAAGCAATTCGAAGGTTTCGTATTTATTATTGAAACGACAAAGCCCATCGTTCCAAAGCGCTACCCATATATTTCCTGCTTTGTCCTGAATAACCTGGTTGATGTTGTTTCCTGGAATAGAGAAGGGATCGTTGCTATGGTAATAACTTTTGAGGGTATTTTTGGTCGTGTTGTAAACAAAAAGTCCATTTTCGG
This sequence comes from Porphyromonadaceae bacterium CG2_30_38_12, assembly GCA_001873635.1. Lineage (GTDB taxonomy): Bacteria > Bacteroidota > Bacteroidia > Bacteroidales > Paludibacteraceae > Paludibacter. The sequence continues at coordinate 4,310 of MNZK01000006.1, forward strand.
AGCCAATCCAAACATCTCCGTTTGAGTCGCAAAGAATGCTATTAATTCTCAAACCTTGAACTTTATGTTTTGAGAATAAGGCTACCATTTGCAGATTTTCATCTATGATATTTACCCCTCTGTCAGTCCCAAACCAAATTCTATGTTGTTTGTCCTCGTTAATACAAAGAATATTTCCGCTGGTCAATAAATTGGGTTGCTCAATATTGGATTTGATAGTAATGAGTTTGTAACCATCATACCTGCAAATTCCTGATTCTGTTCCAAGCCAGATATACCCTTTTTGATCCTGAAAGATACGTTTTACAGTACTATTGGGGAGCGATTCTTTTAAAGGAAATTTCTGAAAAGTGATTGATCGTTTATCAAAAGCATAAGTCGTCACAGATGATAAAATCAATATAAGTATTGAAAAAAATCGAACCATTACGTTATTAAATTTAGTGAAAAAATAAATGAATAGTTTTGTGCATTTCTGTCCAACTATTTTTTTATGATGTCAAAGATATATATATTTCTTAAAAACAAGACAGTTCTTGGTTGTCTTTTCGATATTTGGGACTATTTTGGAAGAATTTGCACACGTAGTGGAAGAATTGTTGATGTAGATATCCATATATTTGCAATAATTAAAATCCTATTAAAATTTAGGTTCAACTATATGAAAAAACGAGGTTCATTGTTTATTCTAATTTGTTTCTGTCAAACAATAATTTCTGGAAATAGTTCTAGAATAATCGAAAAATTAGAGTCTAATTGGCATTTTATAAACAAAGATATTGCACGAGGGGAGTCTACCTTGCAGAGTCATTTCGAATGGCAAGTGGTAAATGTACCGCATGATTGGGCAATTTTAGGCAATTTTGACATGAACTTGGACAAGCAATTTGTGCAAGTAATGCAAGATGGGGAGTTAGCACCCAAATTGAGAACTGGTCGTACAGGAGCTTTGCCCATGTTTGGCGTAGGTTGGTACCGAAAAGTGCTGCCCATAACGGATAGCGATAAAAATAAACGCATTTCAATCGAATTTGATGGCGCCATGAGTTTGTCCAAAATCTATTTGAACGGTCAGTACGTTGGCCAACAGCCTTATGGATACTCTTCTTTTACGTTCGACCTGACTGACTTTGTTCAATTCGGAACAGAAAACCTCTTGGCTGTAAGGTTGGAGAATAAACCCGAATCGTCGCGTTGGTATGCCGGTGCAGGAATTTACAGAAATGTTAGGTTGGTAAAAACAGCTGCTACTCATGTGTCACATTGGGGAACTTTTATCACAACCCCCAATATTAGCCCCAAAAAAGCCGATGTTAGCATAAAAACCGAAGTAAATGGAAATTCAAATGAAAATGCAAGCGTAAAATTAGTAACCGAAATTTATAAAAAAAATGGCGAGAAAGTCAGTTCAGTTACTTCAACTCAAAAGATGAGTTCGAAAATGCTGTTTGAACAAAAGCTACAACTGAAAAACCCCACCTTATGGAGCATAGAAACCCCCGAACTTTATACCGCCTTGTCAAAAGTGTTTGTAAATAATACACTTACAGATGAATATGAAACAACTTTTGGTTGCCGCAGCATTCGTTTCGATAAGGATAAGGGTTTCTTTTTGAACGAAAAACCTGTAAAAATAAAAGGAGTGTGCATGCATCACGATTTAGGACCGTTAGGCGCTGCCGTAAATTATCGTGCCACCCTACGCCAAATGGAAATTATGAAAGAAATGGGTGCCAATGCCATTCGAACAGCGCACAATCCGCCTTCGCCCGAATTACTGCAAATATGCGATAGTATTGGTTTGCTGGTGGATGTGGAAGCTTTTGACGAATGGAAATATAGTAAAAATGACAATGGTTATGGCTTTTATTTCGACGAATGGGCGCAAAAGGATATTCGCGCTATGGTGCGTCGCGATCGCAATCATCCATCGGTAATTATGTGGAGTATTGGTAACGAGATAACCGAACAATCAATGCCCGAAGGAAAAGAAATTGCAAGTGCCTTAGCTGTTGCTTGTCGCGAAGAAGATCCAACTCGCCCTGCCACAGCAGGATTTAATAATCACAATGCGGCTATTAAAAACGGTTTGGCCAATGTGCTCGACATAGTAGGATTTAACTACAAGCCACAGGATTACAAAAAGAAACATGCAGAGCACCCAAATTATGTGATAATGGCGAGCGAAACGGCTTCCACAGTCAGTTCTCGGGGCGAATATAAATTTCCAGTGAAGGAAATCAGAGGCGTTTGGCACAACGATTATCAGGTTTCGAGCTACGACATGGAATATCCAAGTTGGGCATTTACACCCGATACCGAATTTGAAATGCAGGATGAAAACGAATTTGTATTGGGCGAATTTGTGTGGACTGGATTTGATTACCTCGGCGAGCCAACTCCTTACAATGAAGGTACGCCTGCTCGAAGCTCTTATTTTGGAATTGTTGATTTGGCGGGTTTGAAAAAAGATCGATTTTACCTTTACCAAAGCAAATGGAGTGATACAAAGATGTTGCATATGCTGCCGCATTGGAACTGGGCGGACAGGTTGGGACAAAATGTACCGGTTTATTGCTATACAAACTATCCCAAAGCAGAATTGTTTGTAAACGGTAAAAGCATGGGTGTGAAGCAAAAAGACAAAAGCAACAAATATGCTCGCTATCGGTTAATGTGGAAAGACGTATTGTATCAGCCCGGCGAAATAAAAGTGGTGGCGTATGATGAAAACAATAAAGCAGTGGCTGAACAGGTAATTAAAACGGCCGGCGAACCATACAAAGTTAGACTGAAAGCCGACCGAACAAACATTAAGTCGGGTGGTAATGACCTCTCCTTCGTAACCATAGAAGTCGTTGATAAAGACGGAAATCTTTGTCCAAGAGCATCTAACTTGTTGTTTTTCGAGGTGATTGGCAACGGAAAATTGAAAGCCGTTTGCAACGGAAACGCCATCGACCAAACTTCATTTTCATCCAATTATATGAATGCTTTTAATGGAAAAATGGTAGCGATAGTAGAATCGGGGAATACAGCCGGCGACGCAATATTAAGTGTATCGGGCGGAAAGTTAGTGCCTCAAGAGTTGAAGATAACAAGCTATTGAATTGATTTGTATAAATGAAATATTGATTTGCTGTTGTGATATTTGAAAACGAGATTTTATGTTCCTAAGAAAAATTAATTTTACGAAGTACTAGATATTCGCAATGATATTATAAATTGTTTATCTGCTCTTTACTCTTTTATGGGTTTAGCACAGATACTTAATTCTAAATAAATGATAAAATACAAAATCTCTTCAATTGGCTGTTTGTCAATTTGTTGTGTGAGTAGCTTAACGGCATTTGCGCAACAACAGCCAAAACCCAATGTGGTCTTTATCCTTGCCGATGATTTAGGTTATGGTGATGTGGGCTGTTACGGACAGCAAATTATCAAAACTCCTAATATCGACTTATTAGCTAATAGTGGTATGTTGATGACTAATCATTATGCTGGTTGCACGGTAAGCTCGCCTTCACGTTCGGTTCTTTTAACAGGACTTCACACCGGACATACTTTTATCCGTGGCAATAAAGAGGTAGAGCCTGAAGGCCAATACGCATTGCCTACGGGTACTTTTACAATTGCAAAGATGCTCCATCAAGCAGGTTACACTACTGGAGCATTTGGGAAATGGGGGCTTGGTGCACCTAAATCTTCTGGAGACCCAAACAACCTCGGATTTGATGATTTTTATGGCTACAATTGTCAAAAGTTAGCCCATAACAGCTATCCGTATCACTTATGGTTCAATCAAACCAAAGTCATGCTGCCTGGCAATGAGGGGCTTAAAAAAGAACAATACGCACCAGACTTGATACAACAACAAGCTATAAAGTTTTTGCAGCGAAACCATAAAGGTAAATTTTTTATGTACCTCGCTTATACGCTGCCACATGCCGAATTAACATCTCCGAATGACTCTATATATAAGTTTTACAGCTCACATTTAAAGGAAGTAAGCACATATAGAGGGGTTGATCAACAGGGAAAAGATTATAAAACAGGAGGATATGGCTCCTCGCTGACTCCAAGAGCAGATTTTGCTTCTATGGTTACTCGCTTAGATGCTTATGTCGGAGAACTTATGAGCGAAGTAAAACGTTTAGGTATCGAAAAAAATACGTTGATTATTTTTACAAGTGACAATGGTCCACATCGTGAAGGTGGTGCTGATCCCGATTTTTTTAAAAGTTATGGACAGTTTAGAGGCGTGAAGCGCGATATGTATGAAGGAGGTATTCGGGTTCCTATGATAGCGGTTTGGCCAAATGTAATTAAGGCTGGGTCCAGCTCTAATCATATTTCTGCATTTTGGGATATAATGCCTACTTTCAAAGATTTGGCAGGAATAAAATTGCCTGTCAAGTCGGACGGTATTTCTATGCTTCCTACTTTATTGTCCAAAAAAAATCAGAAAAATCACCAATATCTTTATTGGGAATTTCACGAGCAGGGTGGAAAAATAGCCGTGCGAATGGGACAATGGAAAGGTATAAAGCTTAATTACGGTAAGAATCCAGCAGCTAAAATGCTACTTTATAACCTCTCAAAAGATATACACGAAGATTACAATGTGGCTGATAGCTATCCTAAGGTCGTAGCACGTTTGGAACAAATTATACACAAAGCACGAACCGAATCGCAAGTTTTTAAGTTTGGAAAAGAATAAATTAAATTTTTAGGCAATATTATTTTCTTTCTGTTACTTACCTTCGTGTGTGCTTGTTAGTGAGGTATTCACGAACGTGCACTGTGTGTTAAAAGTAGAATTAGTAGGATAATTTTGAAAGCTGCAATATGGAATTTTAATAAGTTAAAAACCCAAAATAGATTAGTTTTAATGTGTTTTTGACTGTTGGATAACATGAAGCTATTGAATAATATAGATAAGAAACAAAAAATAACAACCAAACATATAGTTTAGAATATTATATTGTTATAATTATACCACCATGAAGCGACAACAGATAATCATATTTTTTTCATTAATTTCATTTTTTACGTTCAAATTAGCTACTGCACAGCCCGATCCCTACCAGCCCGATTCCCAATTACCAACGGAATATTCAGGAATGAATTTGGTGTGGAGCGATGAGTTTAATATTGCAGGCAAGCCTGATTCAGCTTTTTGGAAATACGAAACTGGATTTGTTCGCAACGAGGAATTGCAGTGGTATCAGTCAGATAATGCAAATTGCGCGAATGGTGTATTGTTGCTCGAAGCCAAGCGCGAACGCATATTAAACCCTAATTATGTGGCTGGAAGTACCGATTGGAAGAAAAAACGGCAATATGCCGAATACACTTCAGCTTGTATTAAATCGCCTGGTTTGGTAAAATATCAGTTTGGAAGGATTGAAGTTCGCGCTCGTATAGATGTTTCGAAAGGCTCGTGGCCAGCTATTTGGACATTAGGTGAAAGCGGCGAATGGCCATCGAATGGCGAAGTGGACATAATGGAATTTTACCGAGTTTCCGATGTGCCTACCATTTTAGCCAATGTAGCTTGGGGAACAAGTACCCGTTGGACTGCAAAATGGGATAGTTCCAAAAAACCACTGAGTTATTTTACAGGCAAAGATGCTAATTGGGTAGCCAAATTTCATACATGGCGCATGGACTGGAACAAAGACAGTATTTGTTTGTATCTCGACAACGAATTATTGAACTACACATTGCTTAATCAAACTATTAATGCTACTGGAATAACACCCCAAAATCCGTTTTTGCAAAAGCATTATTTTCTATTGAACCTTGCCATTGGCTCAAATGGAGGCGACCCGTCGCAAACAACTTTCCCACTGAAATACGAAGTGGATTATATACGGGTTTATCAAAAATCAATTTCTTCGGATATAAAATCCATATCTTCAGATTTAAATCAGTGTATTGTTTTTCCGAATCCAGCATCAAACTATATCCGAGTTCAACATCCCGAAACAATTAGTTCCATTGAAATTTCAGACATATCCGGTCGGGTTTTGAAAAAAGTGCCACCTGCCAGCCTAACTAGTACGAATAAAATTTCGCTTACCGGAATCAATAATGGCGTTTATTTGCTAAAACTGAAAGTTGGAAATGCAGTTGAAGTAAGCAAATTGATTATTAGAAAATAAGATCTCTTTTCTTCAAGTCGCATAGCGACGACCGATTTTTCTTGCGTTGGGTTTCAACCCAATGCATCTTGGGAATGGATTTTAATCCCATGCAATC
>MNZK01000108.1:0-6924 GCA_001873635.1 Porphyromonadaceae bacterium CG2_30_38_12
AAAACTGAATAACGAAAATACTTCTTTTTAATAATAATTAAATTGATAATGCACTGACTTAGTTACCATTAAAAGAAATGACAACCTATTCTTAAACACTTTCGTGAAGCAAGGACACTAATTCGCCAACTGACATTTTTGCTGATTGGTCGCTTCCTTCCAATAAAGACTCAGCCAAATCGCGTTTGGTATTATGTAGTTTTATAATCTTTTCTTCTATGGTGTTTTCGAAATGTTTTGTACCCTGATTTCCTTCGTCAGATTCGATATTGTGTATAGCTTGCCTACGGAGTGCTTCGTAAAAAGCCATTTCGGCTTCGGTAATTTTACATTTTTGTTCGTTTCGCTGGCTGTACTTAGTAAATCGGAATATCGCTTTCAAATAATTATTCTCTTCGGAATAATTATTTTTTAAAGTATGATTATAAATCTTTTGCACACGGACTGCTAACTCGTTGGTATCTAAGCAAAGTATTGCTATGAAATAAAAATAATTATGAGAAAAATGCAGAAATATTTGAATAGCTCTGAATTCTTTGCGGAGTACTTTTAATTGATCGTCAAACAATTTGATGGCTATCGCTTCATCGCGCCTTAACAGAGCTTGAATAGAAACGATGATGGCTAAATTATCAGTTGTCCCACGTGCTATTATCTCTTTAAAATTTCCATGATAAAAATCAATATTGTTTTCTGTTGTGCTCAAATGATTTCTATACTGATCACCTACACAGCCCGAGAAATCACTACTAAATTTTCTGATGGCATGTACAGGTTGTAAAGTTGCAATTATTTTGTTCATCTTAACAACAAAAAACAGGTTCGGCAGCTCTTCTCCCAATTTTTGAATGTTGTTACAATAAACAGGACAATCCAAAATGTCTAATCTTGTAATCAGCGCAATATTTTGCCGAAGAAGCATTTTTGTAGATTCCGAAATACTTTTTTTGTAAAGTAAGGCGAAAAGGAAATTCCTTACAAGGCTAAGTTGGGACTGATAAGATAGCTAATTCACAGACAAGTTCGTAAATTCATGATCATACAATAAGAACCATTTTTCTTCATAATCCGTTAATTCAGTATATACAAAAACCATAAATGGCAATGAAAGTTTGTATTTCGCCGGGGTGGTTAAAACAGGTTTTCAATGCGATAGCATTCATAATAAGTAACTCATCTGGCGAAAGTTGGCGGTAAAATTCTATTTGTTTTTCTAATGACGCCATAACTATGTGTGATTTTATTTAATCCAAATTGGCATTATTGAAAACGAGAATCCCTGCATTTAATTTCTTAAAAAAAATGCAGGGATCACAGCGGAAATTAATTAGCAGTTTAGCTATTCAGTTTTGCACTCAGAAATTCGCGATTCAAGCGGGCGATGTGCGAAATAGAAATGTTTTTAGGACATTCAGCCTCGCAAGCACCCGTGTTGGTACAATTTCCAAATCCGAGTTCGTCCATTTTGGATACCATTGCTTTTGCACGAGCAGCACCTTCCACTCGACCTTGTGGCAAAAGAGCCAATTGGCTTACTTTTGCAGCCACAAATAGCATAGCAGAACCATTTTTGCAGGTAGCAACGCAAGCGCCACAGCCAATACATGAGGCTGCATCCATAGCTTCGTCGGCAGCAAGTTTCGATATTGGAATAGCGTTTCCATCGGGCGTTCCACCCGTGTTTACGTTCACATAACCGCCAGCCTGAATAATTTTATCGAACGCACTGCGATCGACACGCAAATCTTTCAATACCGGAAATGCTTTGGAACGCCAAGGTTCTACTGTAATGGTTTCGCCATCTTTAAAACGGCGCATGTGAAGCTGACAAGTGGTGGTACCAGCATCCATACCATGTGGATGCCCATTGATAAATAAGCTACACATGCCACAAATGCCTTCACGGCAATCGTGGTCAAACACGATGGGTTCCTTGCGCTCGCTAATGAGCTTTTCGTTTAAAATATCCAACATTTCGAGAAAGGAATTGTCGGTAGAAACTTTGTCCAATTTGTAGGTAACAAATTCACCTTTTGCTTTTGGACTGGCTTGACGCCATATTTTTAGAGTGATATTTATACTTTTTTCCATGTTATTACGCTTTGTAATTTCTTTGTTGACGTTTAATTGATTCGTATATCAATGGTTCTTTGAGTAAAATTGGTTCTTCATCTTCGCCATTGAATTTCCAACAGGATGCAAACGAGAATTCTTCATCGTTACGCAATGCTTCTCCTTCGGGTGTCTGATACTCTTCACGGAAATGACCACCACACGATTCTTCGCGCATCAGCGCATCGCGAGCTATCAATTCACCAATCTCGATAAAGTCGGCTACACGCAAGGCTTTTTCAAGTTCAATGTTCGTATCATTGCTCAATCCGGGCACATAAACACGAGTCCAAAAATCATGACGAATAGCTTTAATTTTGGCAAGTGCTTCTTCCAAACTTGCTTTAGTGCGCGACATACCTACAAAATCCCACATTACCAATCCTAATTGGCGATGAATGGTATCTACCGACTTGTCGCCCTGTATTTTCATTATTTTCTCAATTTTTGCATGGACTTGTTTTTCGGCTTCGCCAAATTCGGGCAAATCGGTACTCAAGCGAGGAACCTGAATTTGATCGGCTAAATAATTCTGAATGGTATAAGGCAATACAAAATAGCCATCGGCTAAACCTTGCATTAATGCCGAAGCGCCCAAGCGATTTGCTCCGTGGTCGGAAAAGTTCGCTTCGCCAATAGCAAATAAACCTTTGACTGAAGTTTGCAATTCGTAATCTACCCAAATTCCACCCATTGTGTAGTGAATGGCAGGATAAATCATCATAGGTGTTTGATACGGATTTTCATCAACGATTTTTTCGTACATCTGAAACAAGTTACCATAGCGCGCACGAATGACATCTTCGCCTAAACGCTGAATAGATTCCGAAAAATCTAAATACACAGCCAATCCCGTATTTCCTACGCCGTAACCGGCATCGCAGCGCTCTTTAGAAGCACGCGATGCAACATCACGTGGCACTAAGTTACCGAAAGCAGGGTAACGACGCTCTAAATAATAATCACGGTCTTCTTCCTTTAAGTCATTTGCTTTGAGTTTCCCGGCACGTATTGCTTCGGCATCTTCTTTTTTCTTTGGTACCCAAATACGTCCATCATTACGTAACGATTCCGACATCAAAGTCAGCTTAGATTGAAATTCGCCATGAACCGGGATGCAAGTAGGGTGAATCTGACAATACGATAAGTTCGACATGTAGGCTCCCTTTTTATACATCTGTACGAGCGCCGAAGCGTTGGAATTCATGGCATTAGTAGATAAGAAAAAAGTATTTCCATAACCTCCCGAGCCAACAACTACGGCATGAGCCGAAAAACGTTCAATTTTTCCAGTAGTAAGGTTGCGGGCAATAATCCCTCGGGCACGCCCATCAACTACTACAACGTCCAACATTTCGTGTCGTGCATATAATTTTACAGCTCCTTTGCCAATTTGACGGCTCAAAGCAGAATAAGCTCCCAGCAATAATTGTTGTCCGGTTTGTCCCTTAGCATAAAACGTACGCGAAACTTGCGCACCACCAAACGAACGATTGTCCAACAAACCACCATATTCACGTGCAAAAGGAACCCCTTGTGCCACACATTGGTCAATAATATTGTTAGATACTTCGGCTAAGCGATACACATTGGATTCACGAGCACGATAGTCGCCGCCTTTGATGGTATCGTAGAAAAGACGATAAACAGAATCGCCATCGTTTTTGTAATTTTTGGCTGCATTAATACCTCCTTGTGCTGCTATGGAATGTGCGCGGCGTGGAGTGTCCTGAATGCAGAAATTCAATACATTGAATCCAAGCTCGGCTAAGGAAGCCGCAGCCGATGCTCCAGCCAAACCGGTTCCAATGACAATAATGTCTAAGCGGCGTTTGTTGGATGGATTTACTAATTTTTGGTGAGCTTTATAATTGCTCCATTTTTCAGCCAAAGGACCAGCTGGAACCTTTGAGTCTATTGTCGTTTCTACCGTGGTAGATTCTTGTTTTTTTGCCATAATAATATTTTCTATTATAAAATAATTTTCTACTTATTTAAATGCTGAATCCCAACAAAAAATAAACTGGGATTGATATAAACATCAAAATAATAAGGGTAGCCAAAATGCTCGAGATTACTTTGATACGAGGTAGCCATATATTGCCACCGGCACCCATAGTTTGAAAAGCGCTCCAAATACCATGTGTAAGATGCATCCACAAGGCAACTAACCATATAATATATAGCACCGAGTAAACAGGATTTTCAAAATAATGTTTCACCCAATAGGCACCATCTTTTGCCAAAGCCAGATCACCTCCATTATCCAATCCCAATTTGTGGCTTATCTCCACCAATTGCATCTTGCTCCAAAACTGAAATAAGTGTAGTGCCATAAACCCAAGCACAATAACACCCAGCACCAACATGTTCTGCGATGCCCACTCAACACTTTTTTGGTTGTTTTTTACTGCATACGATTCTCCTCCACGCGCTTTCTGGTTTTGAAACGAGAGGTAGATAGCATATATAATATGCACTACAAAACCAATAGCGAGTAGTTTTGTACCCACTAATGCATACCAATTTGCACCCAAAAAACCTGCAATAGCATTATAAGCCTCAGCCGAGAATAATACTACAAAGTTCATAGTGCCGTGAAAAACAAGAAATAACACAAGAAAAATTCCTGTGATACTCATTATGAGCTTTCGCCCAATCGAGGAATCAATTAACCACATAGATTTTTGTTTTAGTTGATAATATTGAAGTTAAATTATTTTTAATTATTTGGTTTTTAATAACATAAGAGCTTGAGAGTTTTTTTGATTTGAGAATACAAATGTACTACATTCTTTTTATTACGCAAATTAATTAAAGAAAAATTTCTTTAATTAATTTGCGCTTTATTTTTGATGGTTAATTCTTCGGACAAAAAATGTTCTAATTCCTCCGATTTCACATTCGAAGTTAGCACACCATTCATAGCCCACGAAATATGTCCCGTTTCTTCGGAAACAATAATAGCAATAGCATCGGTATTTTCAGTAATTCCTAAAGCAGCCCTGTGGCGTAGTCCAAGACGTTTGGGAATGGATTGATTTTTAGAAACAGGCAAAATACAAGCGGCAGCCGTAATACTTTGCTTGTTTATTATCATTGCACCATCGTGAAGCGGACTATTTTTAAAAAATATATTTTCAATAAGCCTCGAGCTAATGATAGCATTGATCTGTTCGCCTGATTGTACATAAGAATCCAGATCAGTGTCACGCCTAATAACAATGAGCCCACCAGTAGCCGTTTTTGACAATCCACGACATGCCAACACAATTTGTAATAGATGAAAGTCTGTATTGTTTTGCTCCACAGCATTTGGCGAAAAAATCTTTTTGAAAAACTGGAGCACACTCCACTTTTGTTTAGAGCCTATTTTGGAAAAAAAACGCCTAATTTCGTCCTGAAAAAGTACTATCAAAGCAAAAGCACCCACACTCACTATGCGATCCATAATGCCGCCAAGTAACTCCATGTTGAATACGTAACGCACAATAATCCAAAAACTCAGAAAAGCTAACACGCCCAGGAACACATTAACTGCGCCCGTGCGTTTAAGAAGCTTATAGAGTTGGAAAAGCAAAACAGCAACCAAAAAAATATCAACAAAATCTTTAAACGTTATTTGAAAGCCCATCCTTTGAATATCTATAAATATATTATTTGAAAAATATGTCCATTTAAAATTGCTAATTAGCAGGAATGATGATTAAAATTACTTGTCTGAAAAAGATGGCTGATTCAGAGCCCTAAAAATCGAAATAGTTTGTTTGGCTTGAAGCACATCATGAACGCGTAAAATGTTGGCACCACCCATTAGAGCGGCAAAATTAGCTGCAATTGTGCCCGTAAGAGCATGTTCAGCATCCGTGTCTAAGGTTTTGTAAATCATTGATTTACGCGACAAGCCAGCCAATATAGGCACATTTAGTTCCCGAAACAAAGAAAGATGAAGCAGCAACTCATAATTTTGTTCAACAGTTTTAGCAAAGCCAAAACCGGGATCCACAATAACATCCGTGTGTCCCAAAAGGCGCAGTTGAGCAAGGCGTTTTTGCAGTAAAGCAAGCACTTCAGCACTTACATTGGAGTAAGACGCTTGACTTTGCATAGTTTGGGGGTTACCCTTGATGTGCATCAGAATATAAGTTACATGCAGTTCGGCAATGGTTTCAAACATATTTTTGTCTAAAGTGCCACCTCCAATATCGTTAATGATGCCAACCTCAAAATTATTCACAACAAACGAAGCTACCGAAGAGCGAAAGGTATCCACCGAAATAGGCAGATTAGGAAATTCTTTTCTGATTTTACTCAACGATTTTTCCAATCGGCGTGTTTCCTCCAAGGAGTCAACCTCATCGGCGTGAGGACGAGTTGAATAAGCGCCAATATCCAATATATCCACACCTTCTTCCACCATTTTTTCAACCCGGCTGAGCAGCGTTGCCGAGCTTTTAATCCGGCTATCTATGTAAAACGAATCGGGCGTAACATTAATTACGCCCATAACAAGCGCTTGCGATATGTCTATCAGGGAATTGCGGTATTTCAGGAAATGAATCATAATTGAAAAATATTTCAGTACAAAAATAAGAAAAATAGTAATAGCACGTTATATAAAAAAAAGATATTCAGCAAACTGTATCAAAAATAGGCAATAACATCCAATTAAAATATTGTTTATCAAACAATTAGTCCCAAAATAGCGTAAACAATCTTTGAAAAAAAATATCTAATTGAAAGCTGTAACTTATATATTATTAGGCTAATTTTCTGCTTTCATGCAGAGCTTATAATTTTAATAAATATAAA
>MNZK01000108.1:6933-10538 GCA_001873635.1 Porphyromonadaceae bacterium CG2_30_38_12
GATTAAAGCATTTGTAAAAAAAAAGTGCTATTTTTGTGCTGATATTCCTTATAAAACAGTCATTGAACAGACCTATTTGAAAATAAATAGTTTGTTTTTTTTAACCATTTAATAACTCGAAAGCAGTTATAATTATTTGAGGTATGAAAATAAAAAAAGTATCAAAATTCACTATTTTTGCTTGTGCAGTAATCCTATTAGTGGTAAGCTGCAAAAGCAACAACGTAACAAAAAAAGGCACATCAAGCGTTACTGGCTGGAAATATAACGACCAAAAAGGTACAGGATTTGTTGTGAAAGAAGGACTTAAAACAAAAACACCTATGGGTATGGTAGCCATTGAAGGAGGCTCTTACACGATAGGTGAAAAAATCGAATTCGTAACTCAGCCTCGTGATAACCGCCAGCGACGCATTACGGTCAGTTCATTTTACATGGACCAGTATGAAATAAGAAACGTAGATTGGCGTGAGTATTCTCACTGGATGAAAGTGGTATTTGGGAAAAAAGCACCTGAGTTAGTGAAACGTGCCGAACCCAATGTGAATACATGGCGCGAACAATTAGCTTACAACGAGCCCTATTTACAAAATTATTTTTCGCATCCATCTTTCAATGAATACCCTATTGTGGGAGTTACTTGGGAACAAGCAGTTGATTACTGTGCTTGGCGTACGGATCGTGTGAACGAATTGGCTTTGGTTAACGCTGGTATTATTGAAGCCCCCAACTTCCTCGCCATTGAAAAAATGTCCTACGATTCTATCCGTTCGAATTTCATATTCAATACCCAAAAGTATCTTCATCAAAACTCTTATAAACCTACACCAGGTAAAAAAGCGGTCAAAAATGCGGGACTTGGAACAGAAAAAGTTGATATGTCCGATGGTATAATGTATTCGGACTACCGCTTACCAACAGAGGCTGAATGGGAATATGCCGCTTACTCCATTTTACCTGGCAAAGAAGACATTACCCTCGAGGGCAAAGTATATCCATGGTCGGGACAACAAACCCGCAAAACGGACAGAAAAAGCAGAGGCAAAATTCAGGCTAACTATGTACGTGGACGCGGAGATATGGGTACTTCGGGAATTGCAAACGACCATGCCACTATTACAGGACCTGTTAATTCCTATTTCCCAAATGATTTTGGATTATATAGTATGGCAGGAAATGTAAACGAATGGGTGCTCGATGTTTATCGCAGTTCAAGTTCGGATGATGTTGCCGAATATAACTCATTTCGAGGTAATGTATATGTAAAAAAACAAACTACGAGTAAAGATTCGATTGGCAGAGATGTGTTTGATATTGACTCTTTAGGGCGTGTGGCTTTGGTGGTAACCGAAGATTTACGAAATTTTAAAGATCCTGATCCTCAAGCTAAAATACCAATTGATACTACGGATTTAAGTGATGTGTTACGACCCGAAATAAACGAACGCTCCCGTATATATAAAGGTGGTTCCTGGAAAGACCGTGTCTATTGGCTTAATCCGTCAACCAGACGATACCTCGATCAAGGAATGTCGGCAAGCGATATTGGATTCCGTTGCGCTATGAGTATGATTGGAGATATTCCACAAGCAAAAAAACGCAAATAATTTAAAGCAAACAATCTATTTTCAAACTTAAAAAAGCACCTGAATAAAATTCAAGTGCTTTTTTTATTGCTCAGAAATGTCAAATTGAAAATCGACTCGAAAACTATTGTATAACAAACTCTATCTCTTTGAAATAGAACGATTGCAACCTACCATCTTTGTGTTCAAGCGTTAGTTTTCCATCAGCTGCCACTTGTGCTATTTTGGCACAAAATATTTCATCATTGTGAGGCAGCTTAAAACTATGATAGCCCGAGTTACGGTATAACGCTTTGAAATACTGATGATGAATTGAAGCAGCATCTTCTGTGAAGCAAAGAGCTTTCAATTGCTTGACAATTGCTTGCAAAATTGGTCTTATTTGGTGCCTTTTATTAGTTAGCTGGTAAATTGAAGTAGGATTTAGTGCCGCGCTACGAAAATCTACTTGATTGATATTTATGCCTATACCAATTATTGAATAGGCTAATCGATTACCCTGTATAGAATTTTCGATAAGTATGCCTCCAATTTTTTTATCTCCACAATATATGTCGTTAGGCCATTTGATAGTAACGTTATCGACATAAGTATCCAACACGTACTTAATTGCCAGACTTGTTTGTTGCGAAAGAATAAACTGCTCCGCAAGGTTGATATGCATGGGGTAATGCACAATGCTGCAAAGCAGGTTTTTGCCCTTTTCAGCCTCCCACCAATTTCCCATTTGCCCGCGACCAAGAGTCTGAAAAGATGTACGAAGCACAAAAAAATCAGGGAGTTGACTGGTTTTAAGAAGGCTCTTGAGAGTTGTATTGGTAGAACCTGTTTCTTTTATAAAACAATACGTTTGAGTAGCCATAAAAAACATGTATTAAATTTTCTCAAAAAAAATAAAGCTGTCCGAGTAAATTCCTCAAACAGCTCTACTTAAACAAAAATATTTTTTTTTATTTACAAACGGAAATAGTACTTACATTTCCCATTGTTCGCACATTTCAACTAAATCGTCAAAACATTTTACCTTCGATTTGGCTTGCACTTGTGCTATCTGATTTTCCATGGCAACATCAAATGCTTCGGTAGCCACATCTCTAATTACCCCCAAGGCAATAGGAAAATCGGGACCTTCCATCATAGCTAATTTTAACTGCAATGTAGTATCTTCGCAATGAGCATCGTGCACCAACAAGTCAGACTCAGAAATGCCATCTTCGCCCAGCGTAACCACTTTGAGCTTAAAATCTTTTGTAGCAACAAGACCTTTATCGCCATTTTTGCCAAAAATCATAGGCTTGCCATGCTCTAAAATAATGACTCGATCGTAGCGATTCTCTTTTTCAGCAAGCCAACTGTGAGCGCCATCATTGAAAATAACACAATTTACCAAACACTCAATAATGGATGCACCTTGGTGAGCAGCAGCAGCAACCATGGTTGCCTGCGACGATTTTAAATCGACATCAAGTGTGCGACCAAAAAAGGTTCCGCGCGCACCAAATACTAATTCAGCTGGTCGGAATGGGCGCTCTACGGTACCGAAAGGCGACGATTTGGTAACAAAACCTTTGCGTGAAGTTGGCGAGTATTGCCCTTTGGTTAAACCGTATATTTGGTTGTTGAACAAAATAGTGTTAATATTCACATTGCGGCGAATACTGTGAATGAAATGATTGCCACCAATAGCTAAGCAATCGCCGTCGCCCGTAATTTGCCATACAGTGAGTTTGGGATTAGCCACTTTAACACCTGTTGCCACAGCAGCCCCCCGACCATGAATGGTATGAAATCCATACCCCGAAATGTAATAAGGTAAACGCGATGAACATCCAATACCTGATATAACAGCAATGTTTTGTGGCTC
Organism: Porphyromonadaceae bacterium CG2_30_38_12; assembly: GCA_001873635.1. Classification (GTDB taxonomy): domain Bacteria; phylum Bacteroidota; class Bacteroidia; order Bacteroidales; family Paludibacteraceae; genus Paludibacter. The sequence continues at coordinate 10,384 of MNZK01000108.1, forward strand.
AACCCCAATTTCGGCCATTGCCTTTTGGAGCGTATTGAGCACAGCGTAATCGCCACAGCCAGGACACCAGCGAACATATTGATCGCTTTTAAAATCTTTGGCTGTATATTGTTTTATAGTTGCTTCCATAATATTTAACTTTTAAATAATTAGCG
>MNZK01000063.1 GCA_001873635.1 Porphyromonadaceae bacterium CG2_30_38_12
TATGCTTTCTTTGAGTGAAGCAATTTTACTTTCGGCATCGGTTTTTTTCTTGCGTTCGGCTTCTACAATATCCGGTTTTGCATTGGAAACAAAGCGTTCGTTGCCCAATTTTTTCATAACCGACTCGATAAAACCTTCAAAATAAGCAATTTCAGCATTCATTTTTGAAATTTCTTCTTCTACATTGATCAAATTTCCCATAGGAATAGCAAATTCGGTTGTTCCTACCAAGAACGAAGAGGACAAACCTCCCAATTCACTATCAAGAGAATTTTGTAATGCTTCTGAAACTAAATTAATCGAAGACAAATTACAAAGTTTACGGATAATAGCATCGAATTGTTTGTCGTATTGGCCATTCACATTCAAGCTAAGCATTTCCTTTTGAGGAATATTTTTCTGCAGACGTATGGTGCGAACACCCGCAATTATTTCTTTTACTTTTTCAAATCCGTCCTTAATTTCATCGTCTTTTGCGTCTCTATTAATTGAACTTGTTGGGGCTTTGCTTATCATTATGCTTTCACCGTCCTTACGTTCTTCCAACGCGTGCCACAGCTCCTCTGTAATAAAAGGCATAAAAGGATGGAGCACTTTTAATAGCGAATCGAAAAAGCCAAGCGTAGCCTCGTAAGTTGTTTGGTCGATAGGTTGTTGGTATGGCGGCTTAACCATTTCGAGATACCACGCAGAAAATTCGTCCCAAAACAGTTTATAAACAGCCATTAAAGCTTCGGACAAACGGTATTTGTTGAATAAATCGTCTATTTCAATCAGTGTTTGATTTAATTTAGCCTCAAACCATCGAATAGCTATCTGAGCAGCTACAGGCGGTTGAATCTCAGCCACCTCCCACCCTTTTACCAAGCGGAAAGCATTCCAGATTTTATTATTAAAATTTCGTCCCTGCTCACAAAGGCTATCATCGTAGGGCAAATCGTTGCCAGCGGGCGAAGTGAGCAACATGCCTAAGCGCACAGCATCGGCTCCAAAGCGAGCAATCAGATCCAAGGGGTCGGGCGAGTTGCCTAACGATTTCGACATTTTACGACCGAGCTTATCGCGCACAATACCAGTTAGATACACATTCTTGAATGGCATTTTGCCTTTGTATTCGTAACCGGCAATAATCATACGAGCCACCCAGAAAAACAGAATTTCGGGTGCTGTTACCAAATCGTTGGTAGGATAATAATAATTTATTTCTTCATTATCAGGATGGTTGATACCATCGAAAACCGAGATAGGCCAAAGCCATGATGAGAACCAGGTATCTAAACAATCTTCGTCCTGTCTCAAATCATCAATAGATAATTGATAATTAACAACTGATAATGCTTTTTGATAAGCCTCCTCTTTTGATAATGCTACTACAAAACCACCTTGAGGTAAATAATATGCCGGAATGCGATGTCCCCACCAAAGTTGACGCGAAATGCACCAATCTTTCACATTTTCCATCCAGTGGCGATAAGTATTTTTGAATTTTGCAGGATACAACTGAATATCATCATTCATAACCGCATCCAGAGCAGGTTTCGACAATTGTTCCATGTTCAGAAACCATTGCATGGATAGTTTTGGCTCTATCACAGCATCCGTACGCTCCGAAAAGCCCACTTTATTGGTGTATGCTTCCATTTTTTCGAGTAGTCCGGCTGCTTCCAAATCCTTCTCTATTTGAGAACGCACTTCAAAGCGATCCATTCCGGCATATTGAGCGCCATGTTCGTTCAAGGTTCCATTATCGTTGAAAATGTCAATAGCAGCAAGGTTATATTTTTGTCCCAGCATGTAATCATTCATATCATGAGCTGGCGTTACTTTCAAGCAACCTGTTCCGAATTCAATATCCACATAATCATCTTCAATGATAGGAATTTCGCGATTAATAAGCGGAACAATAACTTTTTTAGCTTTTAAATGAGCATTTTTAGGGTCGTTTGGGTTAATACAAACGGCAACATCACCAAATATCGTTTCAGGTCTTGTTGTGGCAACCACCGCATATTGCAATTCTTCAACTCCCTCAGCGGAATTTAATGAACTTATTTTATACTTGATATAATAAAGTTTTCCATTCACTTCTTTGTGAATCACCTCCTCGTCGCTCAGAGCAGTAAGCGCTTTGGGGTCCCAATTAACCATGCGAACACCACGGTAAATAAGATTTTTATTATACAAATCGACAAATACCTTGAGGACACTTTCAGAGCGGACCTTATCCATGGTGAAAGCCGTGCGATCCCAGTCGCACGAAGCGCCGAGTTTTTTTAACTGTTCGAGAATAATTCCACCATGTTTGTGCGTCCAATCCCAAGCGTGCGAAAGAAATTCCTCGCGTGTGAGGTCAATTTTCTGAATGCCTTCGGCAGCCAGCTTAGCTACCACTTTGGCTTCGGTTGCGATAGAAGCATGATCGGTACCAGGTACCCAGCAAGCATTTTTACCTTGCATTCGCGCCCTGCGAACCAGCACATCCTGAATGGTATTGTTGAGCATGTGACCCATGTGGAGCACGCCAGTTACATTGGGAGGCGGAATAACAATGGTGTAAGGTTCACGTCCATCGGGTTTTGAGTTAAAAAAACCTTTATCTAACCAATTTTGATACCACTTTGATTCAATCTCTGAGGGGTTGTATTTGCTTGCAAGTTCCATATTCTACGCTGTATGTTATTTTTAAAAAAGTTTGCAAAGATAAAGATTTAAACGAAGATTTGAAAATCAAATCGACTACGATGCAAGCATTATCAATATTATACGGATAAAATAAGATAAAATGGATTAGAACCAACGGCAGGTTTTGCACACGCGTGAGGGCTTGAAGTTATAGGTAAGCATAATTTCGTGCGTACCGTATGATTTATTCATAATTTGCCCCATGTTGTAGTCAAAGCTATACGATATTTTTAATTTGCCAAAATCCACTGCAGCAATGGCTCCAATTTCGTACATAGTGCGATACAAAAGCCCAAGTTGCAGTTCATTGCTTTGAGCATCGCGTTTGTAAAACACAGAAGCATTTATTTCGGTCTGATAAAAATCGCCATATTGAAAGCCACTAATACCAACTCCATAGTTTGCAGGATTTGCTGACTTTTGTTTATAGAATACATACAATAAATTGGTATTTAGATTAAGTTTATTTTCTATATTAAATAACGAAAAAACATTCTGCGACGCATATCCCACTTTGAGAGCATCGTAAAGAATTTCGACACCGACATTCGCGTTAAAACTATTTTGGAACAATAAATTTTCGTAGATTGAAGCCGTATTTTCTGAGTCGGTAAAAGAAATCATAGAACGGTCGTACGCAAAATTCTGATAACTACCCGACAATCCCATATTGAGTATTAAGCTATTACTTAGGGAGAGTGCATAGGCATAAGCCAGACTAATGTCGGTTGCTTGTGTATAACCTTTTTTTTCGGTAAGCACCTTGAGCCCGAGCTGCGTAGCATAATCTTCGAGATACATGGTGCCTGAAGCATACACAACGGTGGGCGAGCCCGGAAAATTTAACCATTGTTTGCGTGTTGCCACCGTAACCGAATTTTGATAGGAATCGTTAATAGCAGCCGGATTAAGAGAAAAACCATTATTCCAATAGTTATTCAGCCTAACATGCGACTGCCCATTTGCAAGCATTGATATGGCAATGAGCAAAAGAAAAAAATACTTTTTCGTTTTCATGATATACGTTATTTTGCTAAAAATACAAATCCTGGTTTGCTTACGATACCTTCGGGAGTGGCATAGTACACGATATAATAATAGGTATCAGAGCTCACTTTTTTGCCTTTGTAGGTTCCATCCCATCCTTCGGTACCTTCATACAGAATAATACCATTAGCATTGAAAATTTGAGTTTTGGAACCTTTCAAAAATCTGTCATTTGTGCCATCACTATTGGGCGTAAAGGTATTTGGAATAGTTTCCATAACCAGCCAAACAGTTTTTTGAATTGTTTGCTGACAACCATCAGGATTAGTAATATGCAGTTTGACATTAACTGTTACTGGACTGTTGATGTCGTAGGTATGATTCGTATAATTACCATCTTGTGATGTTTCGTCGCCAAATTCCCAAGTATATTTGGTTTGGTCAATATCGTCGCTCCATACTTTCAGTGTTGGGTCGTTTAAGGTTAAAACATTCTTATCGGTAGAAATACTATAATCCTGACTATCATAATGTTTTGCGGTGAAACTGAGTGTTGAGCTACAACCATTTGCTGAGATTCCTATGACGTAATAATTACCTTCGCGTGCTATGACTCGCCTATTTCCCTTGGTACCATCGTCCCATATATAACTATGAGCACCCGAAACAACTAACTCTACAGAGTCGTTGTTGCAAAACAGCGGTTCGCGGTTGAGTTTCAAAGTTGGTAATGCTTCCACAACCATAGTCTGTTCAAAATTCATCTCCAGCTCAGCACTAATAATTTGTACTGTTATTTTTTGATCTCCTGTATGTAAAAACACATGTGTTGGCGAAGCAACATTGGAAGTAATTCCATCGCCAAAATCCCATTTGTAAGTCAGATTTGTAAAAGAAGAAGGAATTTCGGCAAGGTTAAATTGATATACTTGCTTGTTGCAATCCACAACAGTTGATTGTATAGTAACCTGAGGCACTTTGCTATTAAAATAGTAGGTAACCGAGCAACCCGAAGCATCGGTAACAACAAGCTCAATTGCCTGGCTCACAAAAGTTTCTACTTGGCTACTATCTGCTTTTGAAATGCTACCAACCGACCATGAATAGCGATAAGGGGTAAGTCCACCTTGCACTTTTGCAGTACAAATCTGTTTAAACTTTTTATCTGAATTGCTAAATGCAATATCGGTTAATACATTCACCTTCAATGGTTCAGGGCGTATAAGCTCATAACTATCTGAAAATTGGCAACCATTAGAATCGGTAACAACTACGAAATATTTGCCTGGTAACAAATTACTTATTTGATTTTGTGTAGCCCCATTCGACCATTGGAAGGTGTAGGGTGCTGCACCTCCGCTCACGTCCAAGTGAATAGCACCGCTTTGGTTGGTTTCGCATTCAAAAGCATTCTGAATGTTAGCCTTAACAACAATTTTCGATGGTTCGTTTACTATGTATGTACCCGATATAAAACAGGGACCTCCATCGCTAATCTCCGCTTTGTAAATACCCGGGGCTAAATTATTGCGTTCGTTTCCAGCCTTAGAGCCGTCGAGCCATTTAACACGGATTTCATTTCTTAAACTAGTAATTTTTAAATGGATGTAACCATTTTTTTCGCCAAAGCACGACACATTTTTCACTTCGGGATACACTGTAAATTTAGTATCATCAACAATGGTTACCGAAATTGTTTTTTGGCAACTGTTTGCATCTGTTATGGTGATATCATACGTACCTGCTGATACATTTTCCTGATACAAACCCGTTGCAAAATTACTCCAATTAGCTTCGTAAGGTTCCTTCCCACCACTAACATGAAGGCTTATGGTGGCATCACTCTTACCAAAACACGATACGGGTGTGGTGGTAGCTGTTATCTTTATTTCGGTGGATTCCGATATGTAAATTGAGCTTGTAGCCGTGCAACCCATTGCATCGGTAACAGTCAGGTTGTACTCGCCATGGGCTAACTGACTAATTTCTTGCAAGTTGCTACTAAAGCCATTCGGTCCTTTCCATGCAAAAATGTAGGGCAGCTCTTGTATGTTAGCCTCAAAAGGAGACCCTCCATGAGCGGATATTTTTAAAGCGCCTTCATTAGCTCCAAAACAAGAGTTATTGAGCTGTTGCAACACTTGTATAGTAAGGGGCTCAAATTCGGTAACTACAAATTCCTCCGAAATTGCAGAGCAAGCATTTTCGTCAGCCACAATAAGGGTATAAATTCCAACTCCTAATCTATCAAGATCTTCTTTGGTAGAAAACAAACTATCGTTTTTGAGCCATTTGTAGTTATATTTTCCGTTACCTCCTAAGGCTGTAATACTTATAGAAGCGCTGTTTGCGCCATTGCAATTAGTGGCTACGAAATTATCTGTACGAACAGCAAGTTTTTCGGGTTCATCAATCATATAGTTACCTATAATTACTTTTCCTGAGGCATCTTCAACCTGCAATGTATATTCTCCTCTGGACAAGCCTGTTAGTTTTAAATCATTACTGGTAAATCCATTGGGACCAACCCAGCTGATACGATATGGATTACCAGTTGCAAAGCGAACTCCGCCCAAAACGATAGCATCCAACGAACCATTCATTTCGCCAAAGCAACTTATATTATTTTTGATTACATTCACTTTGAGTGCGGGCAACACAATTACATCCACAACAAAACTTTGACCCCAGCAACTATCGTTGGCAGGAATTATCGTGTAACGAACATGTGCAATGCTATCTGAATGATTGACAAGTGTATTTGAAATTTTGTTCTGTGGTGTCAGCGCCTGCTGCATGCCCTCCACAGCTTGGTTAGCAATTACAACGGGCATATCCCATGTATAAGTTGTAGCAGTGGGTATAATGTTTTGATTGTCGTTTTCAGGAATAAGCTGAAATGCAAGACCGCTAAGAATTTCTAAACGATAGTTATGAACAACAGGATATTGCGTAACATTTATTTCGGCTACCTTGGATACTAAATTACCACAGCCATCACTTCCAAAATTAATTTCGCAAAAATAATATTTTTTCCCTACTACCGAGCTCGATACGTTGAGGGTATCCGAAGTAGCATTTACAATTTTCAGAGCATCATTGCCATCGGCATTATTACTCTCAAACCACTGGTATTGTGGTTTTCCTATGCCAAACTGATAGCTAACACGAAGAACGGGTGCCGTATCATCCAAACATACCTTTTGCGAAAGCGGTTGCTTCACAAATCGTGCATTTTCGGCAACTTCCACCACAGCAGTATCCGACCATACGCTGCATCCCAAGTTGCTTTGAGATACCAGACACAAATAGAAAGTTTTTTCAGCTATGCTTGTTTCAGGCAAATAAATAGCATCGGTGGCATTAGCAATTGTTTTAGCATTACTTAAGTTGCTACCTTCTATTTTATACCATTGATAACTAAAATTCCCTACTCCACCAGATGGCTTTACTTGCAAAGGTTGAGGAGAATTATTTTTACAAAGCAATTGATAGTTTAAAGGTTGAATTTTGATGATTGGATCATCTATAACCTGAACATGAGCCACATTACTAGTAGCTAAACCGCAATTGCTGCCATTTATTGTTACCAAACCATAGTAGTAATAGTCGCCACTTTGATTAAATGTTGTGGGTGTAAACGACAAGCTATCAGCGCCTTCTATGAGTTTACCTCCATAGTTTTGCGAAACAGTGTTACTATACCAATTTATTTTCTCGATTCCATTGCTATTTTCAAGGGAAATCCATAAAGCATCCACGATAGCTCCTTTACACACGGTTTGGTGAGCCACAGGTTGTGTGTTAATAATCGGATTGTCAACTACATGAACAATAACTGAATCGATAAGCATTGTTGGGCAGCTCTGTGCATTAGAGTCGGTTAATGATAACATTTTAAAATGTAAGTCGGCAACTCTACCGGTGGGTATGTCAATATAAACCGTGTCATTTTTATCGATGGTTTTTTTACTAACTATCTCTCCATTATAATTTTGGTAGTGAAGCGTATAGGGGTTAGTTCCTTGCTTACATACAACTTTTAAAACGGCATTATCGGCACCCAAACAGATAGGTTTCAGGTTTTCGATATTCACAATAAGTGCTGGTTGTACGTACACGACATAAGTAAATTCGGAACTATTACAGCTACCATTATTCGCTGTAACCTTATATACCAATGTTCCAAGTATGCTATCGTTGTTAGTTACCACCACACCAGGGATTACATTCCCCGATCCAGCTTGAAAGTCTCCACTTAATCCATCCGAGGCTTGCACTTTCCATACAAATTGGGTATCAGAGCTTGTTGAAGTAAGAGTGATGTCATCAAATTTTGTGGCACTGCAAATCTTTTGCGATTGAATCTTATTTGTTATTTCGGGAATTGCTGTGTAATTAAATTCCATTGTAGCAACGCTTGCTTGTGCACAAGCACTTTGTACTTCAACGGACACTTTAAAAGCTTTAGCAGCTTTAAATACAATAACTGGAAATGCAGAACCTGCCGTAGTACCACCAATAAATTCGTAATCGGTTGGCATCACTTGTTCGCCCAGAACAGTCCACTTGTAAGCACCAATAGTTCCATAATTCACATTGTAATAAGGCTTGTAAGCTGCTGATTCAAAATCTATTGTGTCCTTTTCATTTGGAGTGACACAAGCTGTAATACCTTTATTTGGAAAAGTCACCGTAGCGCGTCCGGCAACAAATACTTGTGCTTCTTTGGATATCACAGTTCCACATGAATTTACGACTTTCAATGAAATTGCATATTTACCCGGTAAATTAAATTTTATGGTAGCATTTACGCTTTGAGCCGTTGTGCCACCGCTAAATGAAAAACCGTTTGCATTTTGCGTTTTATCAGACTTTACGCTCCACGTATAACTTGGATTTGAACAACTTAAGCCCACTAAATTAGTTTTATTAGTAAACTGAACTTCCGCATCGGTACATATCGAGTCAGCTGAAGTTTCAAAAGCTACCAATGCAGCAGGTTCGACCATAACCGTTTTCGTGTTCACCGAAACTGCTTGACATAAATCTTGATTTTGTGCTTCTATTTTTACTTCCCAACAGCCAGCAACTGTTACAGCCGAGGCAGGAATAGTTAAGTTGTTTTTAGAATCTATCCACGAAGGTTCAGTTACTAATTGGAAATCGGTACTACCGGCTTTGCGAAACGACCAATAAAAATTAGATACATCCTTGCAACCAACTTTGCCATAAAAACCGGGAATTGTTAGGTTTTCAAAAACCAAAGATTTGTTCAAACAACCACTGATAGGGCTTTTAAAATCAGCAACCGGAGGAGCACTTACATTTATAGCTTTACTCACGCCATTACCATTTTTTACAAAAAAACCACATGAGTTGGATATTCCTTTGTTATAAAGTTGCATTTTTACCAAAAACGAACTTCCCGTTTCAGAGCACGAAGGTTTGGTAAATACATGCTGAATACGCGGGTTGAGCATTAATTGCATTTGGGTATATTCAACTACTATGGAAGCATCACCAAAGTTTAAACTATACTTTGAACCTTTGTAGTTTCTACCTATGGAGGCATTGGAGGTATCCACTGTAAAATCAACATCACTATTCATACATATCTCTTCGCTTGTAGAGTTACCTAAGCTGGTGCCGTTACCATGAAATAAAAATGCAACACTCCATACACTTGTCAAACCATTAGCAGTGTGTTTAACTTGTACCACATAGGTTCCAATTTTCAAATCATCAGGTATAAAAAACCTTCCATCAACCTGATTCAGCTCGCGTTGGTTATTACTTTGAATGTCCACCAAAGAAATGTTATATAGGTCAGTAGAATTATAATTTTGTATAGTTAAAGTACGTTGTGCCAATAATAAATTTCTTGTTGTGGCTCTTTCATCCTGGCTAAGTGAACCAAAGCTTATAGCATTGCCAGCATATGATATACAATTAAAATAGACCGAATTATTTGGAAGTGAAGAGCTAAGTTTAGGTAAAGTGACAGCAGGAGCATCTACTACATCAATGGAATAACCACCCTCAATCCATTCGGGTTGAGTAGAATGAACACGCAATTTGTATCTACCAGCAGCCATAATAGTAGGCAAAGTAGCATTTATCACAGGAGTATAAAATTCATTTACCTGCGCAAGCACCGTAGGTGCTGCCCATGAGCCAGAGGCATCCGAAAGTTCCAGTTTAAACGTATTAGATATAGCAAACGTGTCGGTCGGGTTGATGATAACAGAAATACCCGAACCAGGAGTATAAGCAGCTGCTTCAATAGAAACAATATTAATTTTCTGTGCCGATAAAAGCCCAAATCCGCTGATAAGGATAAGGGTGCAAATAGATAGTTTTTGTGTGGTTTTCATACGCTTTACACTTACTGGTTTTAGTTTGAAAATCTGCAGGTTGTGTTACTGTAAAATTACCACCAAATATGCATTTAGATGCTTGTTTAGGGTTGTAATACTCTTTAGCTGAGCATGTAGTATTTTTAGTTTAGCTTCATATTAATTTTAAGGTTTATTTTGTACGTAATCACGGCAATTCTTCACTTATGAGTACAGCTATATTTTGGGTTGAAAAAGTATGAAGTTAGTCCTAAATATTTGTAAATATACATAAAAGTCAAACTATAGTTAAATACTTATTAATCAGATATATAAAATTACAAAAGCCTTTAAATATAGATTTTATTCATTAAAATAAATATTCAACACATCTTTATTTTTTTTTAATAGATATTGGAGTTTTTATGACAAGATAGAAGATTTTTTGTTAGAAATACAAGCTTAACGAAAAAAATACTTTTATTTA
>MNZK01000005.1 GCA_001873635.1 Porphyromonadaceae bacterium CG2_30_38_12
TTTCTCCCGTTGGTCGAAATGACAAGGGCGTAGAGGGTGGTATTCAACCGTCGCAAGCAGTTGTTGTTAGCGGGAAATTTGTAGTGCGACGGGTGCAGAGGGCGGTGTGAACCGTCGCCAAACGGAGGATAATGTTACGAATACAGGTTGGGCGACGGAATGTTTCTCTCTGAATTGCATTGTCATGCCGACACGAAGTGAGGGATATAATTTATCTCTTTACATGATGTTGTAAGGAGTCAGCAGTTTTAGGATTTATTTTCCCTGCATACTTTTCCGATAATCTGCTGGATTCAAATTTAGCTGATTCATTAGCAGAAATTGATTCTATGGGTTGCTGGATTACTGGATTTTCGTTGGTTGTAACATAAGATGCTTTAACAGGTTCAGAAACAACAGCTGTTTCAAAAGTATGAAAAGCATTGGAATAAAGAGCTGTATTTTTTCTTCTTTCTTCCATATATTTTTTCACTTCTTCAAAGTTCATGTCTTTGATGTCCATACTGATTTTATCGCGTACTTCACGCATAAAATCGACAGCTTTGAAGCCTTTAATTGTAGTTTTATTCGTTTTCATAAATTATAAACTCTTTAGGTGAACGTATATCTATTGTTTGATAACCAAGTTTTAAATTAACAGCATTATAGCCACGTATTCGTATAACATTTACTATATGTTTAAAGTTCCAACTAACCAACACATCTGCTTTGTAAATAGTAGCTAATGCTATATGAAAACAATCTTCACGGCTCGTTTTGCCGACCACATTTTCTTCAATATAGGTATCGGCAAGTTGGAATGCTTCTTCAGTGAGTTCAATACGTGTTTTGTTTGCTGCGGGTACTATTGACAATAAATTTCTTACTTGTTCAGGAGCATTTATTAGTTCATCTTCTGTTACATTTGAATATACAATATCGAACTGGTTATTTAAAATGGCTTCGAAAAGAAGTTTTGTCTCTTTTTAAAATTCAATGTCGTAATATCCACCAATTACAGAGGTATCGATGTACAGAACCAGTTTTCGGTTTTTTATTATCGTTTAAATTTTTTTTCATTGCAAATATACAATCATTTTTTCAAAAAAGATATTATGTCACAAAACTTTATCACTAACACCAGCGGTCAGAATTCGTTGAAAAGTCGTATTAATACCTTGATTTCTATTAGCGAAGAGTTGAAATTCCTGGTGGGATTTTTCTATTTTTCGGGCTGGAAAGAACTTTACGAATCGTTGCGGGCAAATTCAGCTGTAAAGCTGAAATTATTGGTTGGGCTTCAGGTAGATAAGCTTATTCACGACCGATTGGTGGAATATGGTTATGACGAAGAGCGCATATCGGACGAGGACCGCTTTAACGCCTTTATGGAATCGCTGCGCAAAGCACTGAACACGGACGAAGCCGACACAGAGGAGTTTTATAATCAGGTGTATTTTTTTCTCGAAATGATAGAGCAAGGGCGTTTGGTGATGCGCAAAACCGAAAATCCGAATCATGCCAAGATTTATCTGTTTAAACTGAACGAAACACAAGCAGCATTCCAAAATACACAAGGTCAATTTATTACCGGTAGCAGCAACCTCACCTCGGCTGGCTTGCAGGGACAGGAAGAATTTAATGTGGAGATAAAAGACTATGGTTTTGGAGATGCCAATACGTATTTTGATACGCTGTGGAACAAGGCTGCGCCCATTACCGAAATTGATTTTCAGAAACAAAAAGTGATTGATTATGTGGGGGGGAAAACGTTGGCAGCCAAGGTTACGCCTTACGAAGCTTATGCGCTGATTCTGAAAACGTATTTAGACCTGCAACAAACCAAACACATACAATCGTCGGTGCTGGAGTTATTAGCCAAAAATGGATTTAAAGAATTTGCATATCAGGTAGATGCTGTCAATCAGGGGCTCAGCATAATCGACGAATACAATGGCGTAGTAATAGCCGATGTGGTTGGCTTGGGAAAATCGGTGATTGCTGCATTGATAGCCAAGAATTTAGACCGCCGAACGATGATAATTTGTCCGCCGGGCTTGATGGGCGACCGCAACGCCGAAAACCCCACAGGTTGGTACGAGTACGCATATAACTTTGAGCTGAGCGCCGAAGTGGAAAGTCGTGGAAAGTTGGTGGAAATAGCTAAATCCATTGATAATAAGAATATTGAAGTGGTGATAGTGGACGAAGCGCACTATTTCCGCAATCAAGACACGGAAGATTACGAGGCATTGCTAAAAATTTGCCGCGATAGAATTGTGATTTTGCTTACGGCTACACCGTTCAATAACTCGCCCGCCGATATTTTTTCTTTGTTGAAATTGTTTATTGTTCCGGGCAAGTCGGGCATTACCATCGACCACGATTTGGAAGCATTGTTTGCGGGTTATGGAACACGTTTTAAAAAACTATCGGATATTCTGAAATTTAGTAATTCTAAAAAAGAAGAAAAGAAAATAAAAGCACAAAAATATTATACCGAATTGTTTGGCGAAACAACTGTAAATCTCACGAAGGTGCGCGAAGAAACCAAGCGACTTGCCAACCAAATTAAAAACGTGATTGCACCTGTTATTATTCGCCGAAACCGCTTGGATTTGCGCAACGATTATGTGTATTCTCGCGAAGTAACCGAGCTTTCGACAGTTCGCGACCCGAAGGAATTGTTTTATACGCTCACGCCCGCCCAAAGCAGTTTTTACAACGAAGTGCTAACTACTTATTTTGGCGAAGATGGGCAGTTTAGTGGTGCTATTTATCAGCCTTTTGCTTACGAAAATGATCTAAAGGACAATGAAAAGTTAGACGAATTAGGCAACCGTGCATTTAATCAACAAGCCAACTTATTCGATTTTATGCGCCGCTTGTTGGTAAAGCGTTTCGAAAGTTCGTTTGGCGCTTTTAGCGAATCTATCAACCGATTTTTGAGCATTCACCAGCGAGTAAAAGCATTTATCGCCAAAACTGGTGGTAAATACATTTTGGATAGAAAACTGATGGACAACCTGATGGAAGAGGAAAGTTTGGATGCTGTGATGCAAATTTTGGATGATTACGAGAATAATGTTCTCACTAAGCGTGTGCCCAAAAACAATACGGTGTACGATACTACTAAATTCAAACGCAAAACTGCTTTTTTCGAAAATATCGATAACGATATTGCTTTATTTGAAGAAATTAAAGGACAATTAGCCAAACTCAATATTGTAGTAAACGACCCCAAGCGTGATGCCGTTTGCTCTGAAATAGAACAGATTATACACAAAAATAAAAACCGAAAAATAATTGTTTTCAGCGAATATGTAGATACTGTGAAGCATTTAGAGCCGTATTTTAAAGCTAAATTTGGCGCACGTTTATTGATTTGTGATGGTGGCATGACTCCCTCGTTGCATAAAACACTGAATGCCAACTTTAACGCACAGTATAAAAGTGAGAAACAAAACGACTTCGACATACTTATTACCAGCGATAAACTATCGGAAGGATTTAACCTAAACCGTGCCGGTGTGATAATAAACTACGATATTCCGTGGAATCCGACACGGGTTATTCAGCGTGTGGGGCGCATTAACCGTATTGGCGCCAAGGTTTTCGACGAACTGTATATCTATAACTTTTTTCCCAGCGATGCAGGAGCCGATGTGGTTCAGATTCGCGAAATAGCGATGCAGAAAATGTTTCTCATTCACAATGCATTGGGCGAAGATGCCAAAATGTTTGATGCCGACGAAGAACCTACTCCGGCAGGATTATTTAACAAAGTAAACGAAAACCCCGACAACGAAGGCGAAGAAAGCACAGCTACACGCATCCGTAATAGCTATTTTGATATTACTGAAAAACATCCCGAAGTGATTGCTCGCATTTCGGAGTTACCTGCACGTATCAAATCGGGCAAAGCTTATCCCGAAAATCAGGTTTGTGTATTGCGGCGAAAAGGATTGAGTTTATTTACGCATATTGCTGAAATAAAAACGGATACAAAAACAATAAAAGAAATAACGTTTGAAGAGCTGCTGACTTTTGTAGCTTGTGAATTTGAAACACCCTACGTACCACTCTCGCAGAACTTCTGGCCAGCTTATACCGAAATAAAAGAGTTCAAAGCCAGCACGAAAAAAGGCTTAGCTCCAAGATCGTTAGAAGCTAAAGCCCACGAAAACCTGAAATGTGCTCTGAAAATACTCGATGCTCAAAACGATGGGTTGATGGCATTTATCAAAATGCTACTAACCGACATTGAAAAATACAAAACCCTTTCGGACAGAACATTGGGGCGCATCGGGCGAAATCCTCTAAGCGTAAAAGCCACTGAAACTGAGAAAAAAACATTTATGGAAGAAATAAATTGGATTAAAAACAGTCTCGGCGCTGATTATCTCGACCGAATTCTGAAACGCATTGAACATCAGAAAAATGAAGTAGTGATAGCGGTGGAAAATATTGCAATAATTTAGTCAGAACCAACTTAATTATTAAAATTCTCACCCACTCCTCCACCGATAAAAAGAAAAGGCAGTTAGAAGAAATATCCGAAAAGTTGGGGTTGGGATTGAAGGTGGAGGTGGTATAAAGGCGGTTTTCGCACCTCCCTATTACCTTTGTCATCCCGCAGCGCAACAAGGTCCATAAAAATTTCCGACGCCGTAGGTGTCGTATATTTATAGAAAAAATGCCACGAGTTGGTTTTGTACGACACCGATGGGGGGTCGTATGGGATGATGGTAATGCGCTTTTCTATAAACATGTTATCCCGATGGGATAAAGATTCGGAAAATTGTAATTGTGTTTTTCTTTAAACATATTATCCCGATGGGATAAATACACAATCATTATTTGTATTTTCGCACCTTAAACTATTAAAATCAAAAATTATGTCGAACACTTATTCTCAAATATACATTCAGGTGGTATTCACATTCATTTTCTGATTGGCATGAAACCAACATGCTGTTTATCAGACTTCGTGCGAGAAATTAAGAAATCATCCAATGCATTTATCAAAGACAAGAATTTCAATGGAGCTAATTTCAGTTGGCAGGAAGGATTTGGAGCATTTTCATACAGTCATTCACAGCTCTCAACTGCTATTAATTACAGCGAGAATCAAAAACAACATCATAAGAAAAAAACATTCAAAGAAGAATATATTGTTATGCTAAAAGCATTTGAGATAGAATTCAATGAAAAATTTACTTTTGAATGGTTTGATGAAAACGAAGATAAAATAAATACTTGAGTACTATAAAAAGTAAATTCCCCACACAAGGTAGGGCATAGGTTCAAGAATACTAACATGGAGAAGTGCAATACAATAACACATATAATTATGGAATAATGGAAACTATAGGTAACACAGAATTATTAAAACTCCCCAAAACCGCATGCTCTATATTAAAATAGAACAGGCGGTTCGAAGCAAAAAAAATGCAAACAATTAAAAACTACTTATGTAAGTGATGTTTTGAATGGGTCTGGCTGCAAATACTCCGGCGATAAGGCTGCCCCTTCGCCTTTGCCTGCTGGAGGAACCGATGCTAATGCTAAGGCAATTTCGTTATCGATACTTATTTGTTCGATAGTTGGTGCGACATATTTTTTGTATTCCATAATATTTATTTTGTTTTGCGTTTCGTGTCAACGTTTCGTGTTTTTTTTATCAACACATCAACGTATAAGCACATCAACATATTATTTAATTATTACTCTTGTTGTTAATTTTTCACCATTTGCCGAAAGCTCTACTAAATAAAGACCTGTTTGTAGTTTGCAATTGGCTGTTTGTAGTTTTGAGTTTACAGTAGCATTTTCGAGTAGCATACCTACGGTATTGTAAATGGCATAATTTGCTTTTTCAGGAGCTACAATGCTTATCTGATTTGCTGCATTTACAAATACTTGTGCATTAAGCTTTTCGGCAGCACGTAAAACTGTGGCTACACCTGGTGCACGGAAAAGCAGACTAAACCTATTCGACGAAGCATTAGCTGTTGATACACTAAAATTATATGCCATTTCGGTCGATAATTCTGTTTCCTTAGTTGGATAAAGTTTGTCCTTCAAAATTAAACGGATACCAGTTTCGAAATTCGAAAATTCGTTTACCGAAATACTAAAATCGCCAGCTTGCTTCACAACAAAACCAAGTGGAATTTCTGTTTCGTACTGAACAGTATTCAAACCATTGATTACTAATTTTTCGTTGCCTACTTGTGTGTAAATTTCAGGAATCGTAAAGTCATCATTTTCAAATATTTTACGCGAATCGTAATCGTCGAAGCTATTTGAAGCTGCTGTATTGAAATATAAAACAGTTTCGTCGGTTCCTGTGTTGCCATTAATTTTTAAGCGCGTAATAGCTTGAGCAGATGCACTTGGCGCTTTAAGAAGCGTTGTAGTAACCCCACTCGGATTGGCATGCTCGCGCATGGCATTGGTAAATGTAAGTACTTGTCCTGTAACATTTGTACGAACCCAAAATGCTTGAAATGGTGGGATATAACCTGTTACCTGACCAGTTCCAGCAGCATTTGTTCCAACTCCTGAAGCTACATTTACGGTTTCGAATTTATAAGTAGCACCTTTGGTCCGATACCATATTGTTTTTTCAACGTTCAGTGCATTCAAAGCTGCCATAGGATTTACATACGACGGATACGGATTGGCAATAAGGTTATAACCTGCAAAACCACTTGTACCTGTACGTGTAAGGGTTACTGGCACATTTCCCGAATTTAATGTTCCGCTAAAGCTCGTATTATTAGTTGCACTGCCTGCTCCGGCTGCCGAAATAGCCACGTAGCCTCTACCTGCTGTCATAGCTCCGGTGTAATCGTCTACCCACGCACCTCCAACTTCGTTATAGTACGATACTGAACTAGCTAAACCTGCACCAATAAAGCTTGACGTGTTTCCACTCGACGTAGGTACCGAAACATACCAGTTGCGACCTTGTGGTAAGTATTGCTGCACCGTAGCAGTTAGGGTTGGAATGCTGTAATTATCGACCAAAGTACCTGTTCCTGATGCTGAACTTTCGAGTGTAACCGTTGCATTGAGTGTACGTCCACTATTTACGGTAAGTTTACCTCCAACCTGTACAGTTACTGTATTCACGGCTGTGTTTTGGTCGATTACCATTGAACCTGTCGAAGTTACAATTATATCGCTCGAAGGTGTTAATGTTTGCGTCGATGCGGTTGTTGAAGTTGTGATATCAGTTGTGGATGATGCTAATTCACCACCATCGTAAATCTCCCAATGATTAGGTTCTCCAGATAGAACTCCACGAGCTGTGGCTGCTGCACCGGCTGAATATTGGTTGTCGCCCACACCGAAGATCACGTTTGGTTTCACGGTTTGTGCTGCCCATGCTTTTAAAATAACATCGTAGTTTGTGGTTGAGAGGGTAACTCCATCGAACATACTTTCCATAACTTCTACCGCGCTCACATCCCAATTGTTAAGTGGCTGATTGAACGATTCAGCATCGGTAAACATATACGCCATATTTGTTACATTACTCACATTCCAATTGTTGAGTGGTTGATTAAAAGTCATAGCTCCTTCAAACATATTACTCATATTTGTAACACCGCTAACGATCCAATCAATAAGGGGTTGGTTAAACGATTCTGCACCACGAAACATACTTCGCATTCTTGTTACTTTGCTTACATCCCAATTATTAAGCGCTTGATTGAAAGATTCAGCTCCATAAAACATACTGCTCATATTTGTTACATTGCTTACAACCCAATTGTTAAGTGGTCGATTAAAAGCCATAGCTCCGTAAAACATCTTATACATATCTGTTACACTGCTTACGTCCCAATTGTTAAGAGATTGATTAAACGATTCATTACCCGAAAACATTCGATTCATAGATGTTACGTTGCTAACATCCCACAAATTGAGATTCGTAAAAGTCCCTGATTGACCAGAGCTAAAACAAGAGGATAAATCAGTAACTGTGGAAGGTAAAATTGCCGGTACACTCGTAAGGATAATAGCTCCATAAAAAGCTGAATTCAAAGATGTTAATCCTAAATTTCCAAAATCACTGACTTCGGTTAGAAAATCACTACCAGACCAAGCTCCATTTTCGGAATCTCCAAAGTGTGTTAAACTACCACTAATTTCCACTGTGTACGTTCCAGCTTCAAAAAAAGTATGCGGTTTGTTACCCTCGGTAGTGAAGTCCTCGTTAGCAGTGCCATCACCCCAGTCCACAGTACAGTTTACTGTTCCGTAAAGAGGTAATTGAATGCTTTGGTTAAAATCCGTGGTAGTAAAAACCAGTTGCATAGGTTGAGCAGCAGATGCAAAAACCTGCCATGCCAAATAAGGTAAACCGTTGTTTTTGGATGCATCTATTTCCCAAATTGGTGCTGTAGCAAAATCCCATCCGTTAAAAGTGCTTTGCGTTTTCATCTCGGCGGTGGTTTTGCCAGTGCCACCAGTTGGTAATGTGTTAGGCTCTAATGTATTGTCAAAATAGCTGGATATGATACTAATGTTACTACCCGTATTGCCTGTATGCCCAAATAAGCCACCAGGTACAGCAGGTGAACCACCGTCAACTCCAGTTGCTGTAAGCTGTGCAGCAGCATAGCAGTTGGTCATTGTAAAACCTTGAGTTGGGTCAATGTCGCCATTTCCATCAGTACCTCCAAGGCCAATAATGCCTCCAATAGATTGTCCACCGGAAATTATTCCTTTAGCATAACAATCGGATATTGTATTGCTTGCTTGGCTCCCAGCAATCGAACCAATAAGACCACCCATCGCTCCTGCCTCCGTATCAGATGCCATTCCAAAACCTGACCCGGTAACATTGGCAGTAGATGCACATTTAGTAATTGTATTACTTGTAGCCATTCCTATCAATCCTCCACCTAACATAAAAGCAGTTACCTCCCCCGAAGAGGTACATCGGGTTATAGTACTATTTTCGGCTGTGCCACAGAGCGCGCCTGCAAAATAAAAAGAAGAACATGTGATATTGGTTAAATGAATATTACTTAGTGTAGCACCACTTACAGCATTAAAACATCCTGAGGGTTGACCCAGTGTACTGCTTTCAGTATGCATGTTTGAAATTTGAAAGCCACCGCCATCGTATGCCCCTGCAAAAGGAGTAGCCTGCGAGCCAATACCTGGGAACGGACTCAACATAGTAGCGTCAATATCTGCAGATTGAACAAAATACTTACCAGTTACCCATTCGGCTGGCGTTTGCGAAAGCCAATAGAGATTGTCTAACGTGGCAATTTGCCAGGGATTGCCCATTGTGCCATCGCCTGCAGCGGGCGCTGTGCTTGTCTGTGCAAACGTAAAGTTTGCCATCAGCAGCATCAATAAAGGAATAATTAGTTTTTTCATCCTGTGTTGTTTTTAAATTGTTTGTAAATATTTATTGAATTAATGGTTCATTATTAATGGTTAGTGATTAATGATTAATCCTCCCAGAAAATGTTAGCGTCATATCAAAATCAACAGAAATAAGTTAAGTATAATCTGCTATAATATCTGTGGGCAAATATATGGAGTCCTTTTGGATAATCTTTGTAGGGTTTTCCTGATATTTGCGTGGTAAAAAGTATTTTTACTGTCGTATTTAATATGACAAGGCGTAGTATAAAAAACAAAAAATTCGCCTGCTCTAAGGAGTGGCGAATAATAATTAGGATAGTAATTATTTAGAAATACGTATTAAATCAATTTGTTTTCAATGCAATATTTTACAATTTCGGAGTTGGAAGTCATTTCCATTTTCGATAAAATACGACTGCGGTAAGTTGTAACCGTTTTGCTGGATATAAATAATTCATTGCCTATGTCTTGCAACGATATGCCATTGGCTATTTGAAGCAGTATTTCAAATTCACGCGCCGACAAAGTGTCATGCAAGTACTTAGATGTATTGTTCGAAATGTTTCCGGCAATGTTGTTTACCAAAGCTTCCGAAACATATTTGTCTCCTTTTGCAACGACAGATAATGCCTTCAATAGTTCCTCGGCTGTTGCCTCCTTGGTAAGATAACCCGAAGCTCCAAGGTTATGTGCCCGCATGGCATATTGCTCGTGAGGACGCATGCTTAGCATTAGCACATTGATTTTTGGCCATTTGGTTTTTACAACTTGTAGCACTTCCATTCCACTCATATCAGGTAATGATATGTCGAGTAAAAGCACATCAAACTCGTCCTGCTTCAAAATTGCAAGTGCTTCGGCACCAGAGCCAGCTTCGGCAACCAAACTAAAATATGTAAGTGGCAATATTAATTGCCGTAGCCCATCGCGTACAATTTTATGATCATCGCAAATTAAAATCTTCATATAATTATGTTTGTATTGTATCCCTCCCGCTACCCCCATCTTTTGGGATTAAATTGACGCAATTATCTTTGTCGTAAAAAAGCAAAGATGACAAACAGATCAAAAATGAAGTACCGTGAAGAGTACAGTAAAATAGTCGAAAATTGGCTCAGTAGCGGTTTGAGCCG
>MNZK01000071.1 GCA_001873635.1 Porphyromonadaceae bacterium CG2_30_38_12
TTATCAACTCCCGAACGATAAACACCGAGTGGGATAATCAGTTTATTGCGTACTAAGTCAACTTTAAAACGGTAGTTATAACCCGCAGTTGGTAAAAACTCAACACGCTGTGGCACATTGTTGATAGCAAAAACGCCATTCGATGCCGCAGGCATATATAATTTGGCTGCCGCATAGTCTGCATTTTTAATTTCATCGTATTCGCACGAAGTAAACACCAAAGTGCCAAAAATGAAAAGGCTAAGCATTTTTAATGAGCTTATAAAATTTAGTTTCATATTTTTTATTTTTATGAATTAATTAGTCAATTACCAAAGTGGATTTTGTTTCCAGTTCGACATTTTTAGAATTTCGGATTGAGGTATAGGGTAGAAATACATTTTAGGTGTAAATACACGGTCTTCTACTTTAATTTTTGCATAACTATACACTCCAGGTGTTGTTTGTGTTATTTGAACCCCTTTCAACTCAGCGCCCAACACGGCAGGTGCAGTCATCCAACGGCGTAAATCCCAAGCACGGTGACCTTCGAAAGCTAATTCCACATGACGTTCATGACGAATAATATCGCGCATTTCAGTTTGAGTTTTACCTGCAGGCACTTTTGGCATTTCCACTGTTTTGCGTTCGCGTACCAAATCTACATATTTCTTAATATCAGCATGTCCAGGACTGTATTCGTTCAGTGCTTCGGCATACCACAAATATACATCGGCTAAACGAATTAAGCTCCAAGTATGAATACTGGTTGTACCTAAATTCAAATCGAGATTTTCGTCCACATATTTTTTCAAGTAATAACCAGTTTTAGTAGCCAGATTAATACCTTTTCCATCTTTTCCACCTGTCCATATTTCAATTCCACGGGCTTTAAAAAGACTATTATTGGTAATTACGCTTGCTTCTAAACGAGGGTCGCGACCTGTATAAAGATTAGCAGCGTGCGCTGGATTTGACCAATCGAAAGCCTCAGCAACCGTTGCACTTTTCTTCACTTCGTAGGCATCTACTAAGTTTTGCGAAGGTGCATTTCCACTTTTTGCCAAGTCGAAGCCAATAGGATAAACCGCTTTTTCGAACTCATTGCTTGCTGCATTACGGCGAACGAAAATATGTTCGGTGCTATTGTAACCTTGAGAGCCAAGGAACATAGCTTTGTAATCCAATGCCAACGCATAGCCAGTTCCGGCTAAGTCGATAACCGCTTTGGCAGCATCGGCAGCTGCTTTCCAACGAGCTGTACGTATAACAGGATTATTTCCATCGGGCAATGAAATAAATTCAGCATTTGCATAGCCTGTTGCCCAACTTGGTGTATTCCATAAATCGGAAGCAGCATACAGCAAAACTTTAGCTTTCAGAGCCATAGCAGCACCTTTCGAAGCGCGACCTAATTCAACTCCTACAGGTTTTACTGGAAGATATTTGGCAGCAGTATCGCATTCGTTTACAATAAAACGGACACATTTAGCTAATGAATCGCGTTGAATATTCGATACATTATCACCCAAATAGAGTACATTGGTAATAATAGGTACACCACCATATCGTTTTATCAATTCGAAATAATAATACGAACGCAAAAACTGTCCTTCGTATTTCCAACGTTTAATATCAGCCACTTGCGCATTGTAAGTTGCCAATTTAGTGGGATCCAATTTCAATGGGTCCATGTTTACACCATCGGAATTTGCCAAAAACAAATTCACATTGCGTATGGCTTTGAAATAATTCGACCACACATTGTCGGGGTTTGTTACAGCATCCCAGCTACCTGCGTTAAACGATTGCACATCCGATGTTTCGAGTGTATGTTCCGCTTCATCAGTTGCAGAAGCAAGCATAGCGCCATCAATTTCGGTAAACCCGTTTGGTAAATCGGCATACATAGCAGTTGCACGGTCTTTGGTAAGGCTATAAATAGAGTTTACCTCCTCTTTGTTCCAGGTTGTTATAACTTCTCTATCCAACTTATCGCATGCAGTAAAGTGCAATAGCGATATTATTCCCAGAAAATAAAATATATTCTTTTTCATTCTTTTTTGAAGTATAAATTTAGTTATTACTTGAATTGAACTTTTAAACCAACACTTACGCTTTTAGTAGCTGGATATCCTATGCCAATTTCGGCATCGCGGTAACCTTCGAGTTTATCGAAAGCTAATAAGTTAGTTCCATTCACAAAAACACGTGCAGTGCTCAACAACAATTTACTAATAACTGATTTTGGTAAAGTGTAACCAAATTCAACATTACGCATTTTCAAGAAACTACCATCGCGTTGCCACAAGGTAGAATAACGATAGTTGTTGTCGTCGTTCAAAGTAGTTAAACGTGGATAAGTTGCTGTTGCCGCTGTAGCTGGAGTCCAACGATTGAGAGCAATTTCGCCTACTGTACCATTATTTTGGAAAGCATAAATATCGTTTCCGCCTAAGGTTACCGTACGATTGCCAACTGCTTGGAAAAACACTTCAAGATCGAACGATTTGTATTGAGCACTAATATTTAAGCCAGCATTGAAATCTGGCAAATACGTTGTTCCAATGGCTATTTGGTCATTTCCATCAATCTTTAAATCGCCGTTTTGATCTTTATATTTCACGTCGCCTGGTTTTACATTCGTCCATATTTGTTTCGGACTTGCAGTAATATCGGCAGCATCTTTAAAAAATCCAATGGCTTCCAATCCATAAGGCTGATCAATGGCTTTTCCAGTAAGATATTGATAATCGTACAATTTTATAGCTTCGGCATTGTATACTATTTCGTTATTCGACGACCAAACCGATAATTCAGCATTCAATTTAAAATCGTTGTTGAATGTTTTGTCGTAAGCTATACTTGCTTCAAATCCTTTGCTATTGGTTTTACCTAAGTTCAAATAAGGTTTTGTAAAGCCCATAAAATCAGGTGTTGTACTATTTGGTTGAATCAAAATATCGTATCGGTTACGATTAAACACATCGAACGAAATATTGATATTTTTAAAAATAGTAGCTTCAATACCGATATTCATACTTTTTTCTTTTTCCCAAGTTACATTGTTATTGGCCGGACTGCCTTGAACTAAAGTAGTAAAAGAAGCTTGTGTAGTACCAAAATAATAATTTGAATAATTATTGTAATACTGCTCGTACATAAAAGCTGTTGCTCTGGGTGTACCCGAAGTGGCATATTGATCGTTACCAACCAAACCATACGATCCGCGAACTTTTAAGTAATTTATTGCATCATTTCCTTTCAGAAAATCTTCATTTGAAACTATCCAACCCAATGATGCTGCTGGAAAATAACCAAACTTTTTGCCCGGAGCATATTTTTCTGATCCCATATAAGCCATCGATACTTCAGCCACATAACGTTGGTCGTAAGCATAAGTAGCTCTACCACTTACATTGATATGGGTACTTGGGAAATTATCGCCACTAATGGTATAAGTATCTTGATTGTACATTGCCATGGCACTAACAGTATGTTTTTCGAACGTACGATCGTAATTCAAAAAACCTTGAAAAGTAGTGTTTCGGTATTGATCTGAAGAGCCTTCGTTGGGTGATAAACCAACCGAAATACCAAACGGATTGTAAATTAATGCGCCCGGAGCTTCTTTTATTTCGTAACTGCGATAAGTACGTGTTAAATTTGATTGACTCAAAAAATAGCTATTAAAAGAAGCACGAGCCGTAGCGCTTAATCCTTTGATGATAAAATCCAACTCCTGAGTTAAACCAACTGTGCTTTGTAATGTACGTCCGTTCGAAGTAAATTTACCATTATTCATTAAATCGCCCAATGGATTGCTATATAGCTGATTACGGCTAAATGACGCATTGGGGTTATAAACCGGAAATGCATTTGGAGCAATTTTCGACATGGCATTAAAAGTTCCATAAGTTGAAAGTGCTCCCGGATTAGCTTGGTCAACCACTGTTCCACCAATAGTCACAGCAGCTGTAAGCGTTTTATTCAGCTGAATATCAACATTTGAGCGGAAGTTAATGCGACTATACGAGCCATTTACACTAAACTCAGACATATCGCCTGTATTTTTGTACAAACTTTTGTTGCTTTGTTGATTCAACAATACAAAATACTTTACTGTGCTATTTCCACCTGTAAATGTAAGATTGTAATTTGAAATAGGAGCGCTTTTGCGCAATACTTCGTTGTGCCAGTTTACATTTGGATGAAAATAAGGATCAGAACCGTCCTGATATTTTGTTAAGTCGGTAGCTGTGTATTTTTCTTTTCCAGCACCAAAATCATTTACCAAAGCTTCGTTATACAATGTAGCATAATTGTACGAATCAAGTAGTTTAGGAATTGCAGCAGCTTGTTGTATACCATATTGAGCGCTAAAACTTACCTTGAGTTTACCCGTTTCGCCTCTTTTAGTAGTTACAAGTAATACGCCATTGGCGCCTCTTGAGCCGTAAATAGCTGTTGCTGATGCATCTTTTAGTAACGATACCGACTCTACCTCTTCGGGTATTAAGTCTTCATAGTTACCTTGAACACCATCAATTAAAACCAACATTTGTTTCCCACCAACTCCAAAAGTATTTACACCACGACCATAAATTGTCATGTTCTCGTTACCTGGTTCGGTGCTACCTGTTACTACCGATAATCCTGCCAATTTGCCATGTAGGCGTGTTGTGAAATTAGTAGTAAATTGTCCTTGTAACTCAGTTCCTTTTACATTGCTTACAGCACTTGATATCAGCCATAGGGGTTGAGCACCAAAGCCAATTTCTACCTTTTGGTTCTGTTTCAAAGTGTCGGTAAGCAACTTTTGAGCATCTGCTATTGTATTAAATGATAACAAAATAGCCAGCATCACTAAAACTTTTCGCTTAAATATATATGTTATTACGTTCATATTATTTTATTTAATTCGTTTATAAGATTAATAACCTGGATTTTGAACTATATATCCTTTTAATACTTCGCTGCGCAAATAGGGGTGCAAATACATTTTCGGCAAAAATGTGCGTGTTTCGAATTTTTTAATTTCGTAACTGTATTTGGTTGGTGCATCAAAGTTATCAGCCTTAAATTCAAAACCATAAAAATCACCTTTCATTACACCATCATCTTCGGCAATTTTCCACCTGCGAATATCCCAGAAACGAATATCCTCGAAATACAATTCAACGGCACGTTCGTTACGAACTCTTTCACGGAATTGCTCTTTGGTTAATCCATTTGGAAGTGAAGGTTGTCCGGCACGAGCTCTGATTGTATTTATGGCATTATATGCATCAGCATTAGGAGCCGAATTGAATTCGTTCAATGCTTCAGCATAATTCAAATACGCTTCACCCAATCGGAAAATAATATCATTTGGCATGGCTTGTTGACCATTCGTACCATCTTTCAACGACATGGATTGAGGTACAAATTTCATAACCCACATACCTGTTAATGAGATATTGTTTCCCTTTGCCACATCAGTCCAATATTGATCACCGCCTACATCAGAACGAACAGGATTTATTTGATCGTTCCACTTTGTACCAACCGAACCTACTGTTTGCATATACCTGCGGTCGAGATTATCGAACAGTGGCATTACGCTACTTCCAGTATTATCCCATACCATGGCTGTACCATCTTTCTTTTCGTATTTTTTTAAGAAGTTCAATGTCATTTGGTTACCCACTTGCCAAGTACGACTATCAAAGCCAAATGGCACTAAAAATCGCCAAGGTCCTACTTGATAAGTTCCTACAGCACCTTGCATTTTATTGGCTAAAATCACTTCGGCATTATCGTTTACCTCGAATACATAACGGTAACTAGCATCAACACCTTTATCGTCAATCAGCTTCACTCCATTTTCAGCAGCCCAATCGATTAGTGCTTTGGCAGCATCGGCAGCCGCTGTCCAACGGTTATTGTCTACATCGCCATAACATATCAACTTGTTATTATCCGCATTTTCCATAGGTAAATAAGGAGTAGCCGCATTAAACAACGGACTGGCAGCTGTTAGCAATGTACGTGATTTTAAGGCCATGGCAGCTCCTTTGGTAGCTCTTCCGCGCATAGTAGCTGGATAAACATTTGGCAATAAGGTAATGGCCAAATCACAATCGGCAACAATGCTTTCAACTGTTTTTTGTATACTGCTTCGTGGAATGGCAAATTCATCGCCTACCACCAATTTTTTATCAACAATTACAATTCCACCATAACGTTTAAACATTTCGAATTTGTTCAATGCTCTGATAAACAATGCTTCACCTTTTACTTGACTTTTGTAATCGGCTGATAATTCAGCAACTGCATCAACTCGTTCGAGTACAATATTGGCTTTACGCATGGCAATAAAACGAAGTGAAAAGCGGCGATCTTCAACCGATGTAATATTTTCGGCAGTAATATCCGATACATTCCATTTTTGAGGGTCTGGCCAAGGCTTTCCCGATTCGCATTCGTCGCATCCTGCTGCTAAAGGTGCATACTGAAATCCAGTATAATTTAGCTCCTGACGAGGTAATACTGAATGCATGCCATAACGATACATGGCTGTAACAGCTGTTTCTACCTGTGTTTTGGTAGAGAAAATGGTGTCTTCGGTAACGTCAACTCCAGGTGCTTTGTCCAAGAAGTCGCCCATCATTTGCTCACACGAAGCAAACGAAAATAGCAGGACAAAAGAGACGATTATATATATTATTTTTTTCATATACATTATATTATTTAGAATTTGACATTAAAACCTAAGTTAACAGTACGCGTTACCGGATATGGATCGGAGTTATTAATTGACGCAGCTGTTGATTCCGGATCAGCTCCGGGCAACATACTGCTGAAAGTCAGTAAATTACTTCCATTAGCATAAAAACGTAACGAGCTAATTTTAATTTTACTCAGTAGTTTTTTTGGTACAGAATATCCAATTTCGGCATTCTTCAATCGTACATAACTGGCATCGCGTGTCCAAACTGTTGAATTTACATAATTAGTTGCACTATTTACACTACCCGTGTTAAAGTGTGGAAACTCAATAGGCAATCCTTGTTTGTAGCGTTCTTCACTCCAGCTCATTTCAAGATAATCCATAGCACTGCGATTTTCTAAAAATCCTTGCGTATAACTTCTTGAATAAGAAATGGATACATTATCAGCACCTTGAAACAAAACCGAGAAATCAAATCCTTTGTAATCGCCACCAAACGAAAGACCGAATATTTTTTCGGGAAAGTTTGAATAACCAATAGGTACTTCGTCGTCACTACTTATTTTTCCATCACCATTGATATCCACATATTTAATGTCGCCAGGCTGTATTTTATTATTCGAATAGGTGTAAAACGGACGTTTTGCATCGTTTACCTCTTCCCATGTATTAAAAAATCCATCAGCTACTAAACCATAGCTTTGTCCAAAAGTTTGACCAGTACGGTTTTGGTAAGTATAGGCTCTAGGTGCTTCATCTTGGTACTTAATAATGTTGCGGGCAAATGTATAATTACCTTTAACCCAATAATTAAACTTTCCAATTTTATCGTTGTAAGTAATATCAGCTTCAAAACCTTGATTGTTCATTATACCTAAGTTATAGGCAGGCAAATTCGCTCCTGAAGTTATTGGTGCTGTATTACGATTGGCCAAAATATTACTACGATCTTCGTTAAAGTATTCAAATGTTGCTTTCAATTTGTCTTTCCAAAATGCAAAATCAACACCCACATTGGTTTTACGGGCTTTTTCCCAAATCAACACTTTATTACCAATTTTGCCTTCAAGAGATCCAATATAACCTGTTTGATTTGAACCATATTCGCCAAACTGATACATTCCACTTGGAAATGCTTTTGTTGATGAATTTGGCAAAGTAGCATCTGGGCTATAAATATAGGATGCTTCGCGATATAAAAAGCGATCGCCACCAATTTTATCATTACCCACTTCACCAAACGAACCACGCACTTTCATATACGACAATACAGGATTTTTCGGAAAAAATGATTCTTCGGAAACAATCCAACCCAACGAAAAGGCAGGAAACCAACCAAATCGTTTGCCTGTAGCAAAGTTTTCTGTTCCATTGTAACCAATATTTGCTTCAGCTAAGTATTTGTTTTTATAATCGTAAGTTGCACGACCTACAATACCTTGATAACCATTAGGTACACTAAACGCCAATTTCGGATCGTAGCGCTTGCTTTGGTTATATAGCATCATACCCGATACAGAATGGTCGCCAAAAGTACGTTTGTAATCAAATCCGAATTCAATATATTCTTTGCGATTTTTTGCAAAATACTCGCTAAAACTAAATTTATCAGGGTCGGCTAATGGCACATACGCTACTGATTGATCGGCCAGACGCAAAGCTTTGTATTTGACAATATTCTTTCCGTATTTAATATTTTGTTCATTATAATTATTATACGAAGCCGTAACGTGAGTAGATAAGCCTTTGGTAACAAAACTCAAATCGTAATTAAAACGCACCGAACTGTTTAAATAATTGCGGTAGTTTTTTTGCAAACCAGTTCCATTATTAAAAAGAACACCTAAAGGACCTGTGCTTGTCAGTAGTTTACCGTCGGTGATAAGTGGTGCCGAAACAGGGTTTGCTGCATAAGTAGCTTCGAACATAGCACCTACGTCAGCCGAAGTTCCTGAGCGTTCTTCAATTTGAGAAGAAATATTTACGTTGGCTGTTAAGCGTTTTGTGATATTGAAATCGAAGTTCGAACGGATATTGTAACGGTCGAATTTTAAATTTCCATCATAATCTTTAATTAAATCGGTATGGTTAATCAAACCTTCTTGATTAAAGTAACCTACTGAAATAAAATATTTTACTTTATCTGTACCACCATTTATATTAAAGTTATGTTGATTTTGTCCGGATGTTTTATCAAACATATATGGGAACCAATCTACGTTAGGATAAAAAATAGGATCGTCGTTGGAACGATAATGCTCCAAGTCAGAATCCGAAAAAGCAGGAATGTACGTTCCCGAAATAAATCCATCGTATTTTTTGGCTTCGTTAAAACTTTTGGCATAAGTATATCCGTCCATGCTGTGACGAAACTCTGCAAATTTTGAAAAAGCGTGTTGGTATGAGTAACTCACTTGTGGTTTGCCTTCGAGACCACGACGTGTGGTAATAATTAACACACCATTGGCACCACGCACACCATAAACAGCAGTAGCAGAAGCATCTTTTAATATAGATACATTTTCAATTTCGTTTGGGTCAATGTTGTTGTAGTTATCGGTTTCGATACCATCCACCATAATCAGTGGATCCTGACTTCCCGAAAATGTTCCTACTCCACGAATACGCAAGGTCGATTGGTCGGCACCAGGCTGACCACTACGCTGCACCGATAATAAACCAGGCATACGACCAGTTAATGCATTACTAATGTTTGCCGATGGTGTTTGTAATAATTGTGCTTTACCAATGGTAGCAATAGCACCTGTTACAGATACTTTCTTTTGTGTACCATAACCAACAACCACTACTTCGTCGAGCTTTTTTGTGTCTTCAACTAAATTTAAATTAATTAAATTACGATTGCTTACTGGCACTTCCATGGTTTGATACCCAATGGACGAGAAAATCAGAACAGCATTCGCATCTACACTTATACTAAATGCACCATTCATGTCGGTGGTAGTGCCAGTTTTGGCTCCTTTCACCATAATACTAACACCAGGCATTGTTCCTAAATTGTCCGAAACAACACCTTTTACAACTACATTAGCTGCGAATAATTGAAAGGAGCTCATTATCAATAATCCCAAGGTGAGCTTTCGGAAAAGTTCGGAAGGATTGAAAATTTTTGATACTATTTCCAATATTACTTTTGAAAATAAATTCATATTTTTTTTGTTTTAGTTTACTATAGATAAGACTAATACCAGAATTGAAAAGAAAAAATCTATTAATTTGAGAAAGCGTAAAAAAAGGTGAGAAAGTTGAACTAATTTAATTCGCATTTCTCACCTTTGGTAGGAATTAATCTTTGATAATTAGTTTTGCTGATTGATTATTAATTTTTACAATAACAATACCTTTAGCATTAACCGATACATATTGATTATCGGCGGTGGTTACACCTTGTGCCACAACTTGGCCAATAGAATTGGTAATTTTATATTTGCTTGCCGATTTGAAAACAATACCACCTTTTTGAGCATAAACTCCCATTTCGGTTGCTTTAAGTGTTTTTACACTTGCTACGTTTAAATTTGTTTCGGGAGTAAGAGAAACACCTTTAAAAATATAGTTTGCTCCTGCTGTTGCCAATGTAGTAATGGTAGGGCTAGTAATAGCTT
>MNZK01000046.1 GCA_001873635.1 Porphyromonadaceae bacterium CG2_30_38_12
CGAAAGCTGGACGAACGCCAGTTATTTTTTCAATTCCATTCAGAACATCAATATTTGAATTTGATAAATTATCAACGATAATAACCTCAAATCCCTCATTTTGTAATTCAACAACTGTGTGTGAACCAATATATCCTGCACCACCGGTAACTAATATTTTTGCCATACTATTTTTTATTTTTAAAAAAGTTTATTTGGATAAGTTCCTTTGCGGATTAATTCATTGATTTTAAGTACTACCTGCGGACGGTCTGCGGCGTAGGTTACCCCAAACCATTTGGAAGGTGTGTCTAATACTTTGCAAGTAACTTTGTTGGCAACTATCAAATTGTTGACTGCCAAAGGAATGTAAAATTCTGATTTAAGTTTTTGACCATTTTCGGCTAAAAACTCTTTGAAGTATTCCAACGAATAATCAAAATAATCAGGTGTAAAACCCCACATATTCATCGAAACTGGAGTGTTTGGGTGCAAACTAACTTCTTCGTTGTTCTCATCTATGTAATAAATGGTGCCACCTTTCTCCTCAATGTGTGTGCGTTCCACCACATTCTGCAAATTACCTTGCTCATCGGCTACACAAACGCCACGACTTACTGAGCCACTCTCCGATAAGGTATTTCCAACACGATACCCAATCATGCAATACTCGTTTTTTTTGCCACTTACACTTCGCAAAAAATCTGCTAAAATGCCAAAAGATTCCTGACCGTAAAAGTCATCAGCATTAATTACTGCAAATGGTTCGTTGATGACATTTTTGCCCATAAGCACTGCATGATTTGTTCCCCAGGGCTTTTCCCTTTCGGCAATGTAGGTACAACCTGCTGGAACATCAGATATTTCCTGAAAAACTATTTCAACATCAATAAGATTTTTAAACTTATCGACTACAACTGTCCTGAAATCGGACTCAAAGCTTTTACGAATTACAAAAACAAGTTTTCCAAAGCCAGCTCGTATAGCATCGTAAATGGAGTAATCCATGATAGTTTCGCCATTCGGACCTAAACCATCCAACTGTTTTAAACCGCCATAACGGCTACCCATTCCTGCTGCTAATACAAATAATGTAGGTTTCATACGTAGTTTTTTTATTAATACTTAAGTTGCAAAAGTACGGAATTCTTTCAATGTATTCAAGTTTTTAGCTGGTAAAATATAAAATCTTTTGTAATCTAAATCTAAATGTTTCTAATTTAGATAGTTTAGTGAATTGTTGAAAACTCATCTCTTTATGGTTAAAATATTTCGTTTCAAAATACTACCTTTGTGGATATTTTTTTAAATGAAACAAATGCAATTTTTTAGAATAGAAACTTTGATAAAAATTGGCTTTTTTGTAATAGCTGTAATCGTTTTTTTTATCCTTTACACTTTTTTAAAAGAGCCTACTAAATTAAATTCAAAAAAGTTTAAAACGAATAGTTATTTAGCAGGAAATCAAATTAATAATGCTACTGCTCCGATTGAACCAGCTGACATTGTTGACGATAAAAACGATATTCACATGCTGCATGCGCAAGCCAATGGACTTAAAAAACCTTTTGCTACGAATGCTGAATTTGAAGACAGATACAAATCGTTGGTTTCAGATTTTAAATTAGTCGAAATTAAGGATTGTCGCCTCTATCACCTCAAGTCGTTAAAACACTCGCATCCTTACCTTATTCCAGAAGCAGTATATATGCTCAATGAGCTTGCCATCCGTTTTCAGCGTAAGTTGAAGGAAAAAGACTTAGGCAATTATTGCTTTTTTCTGACTTCGGTGTTGCGAACACAAGAAACACAGCAAAATTTGAGTAAGCGCAATGGTAATGCTGCCGAAATGAGTTCACACTTTTATGGAACTACGATGGATATCTCATACAAGCATTTTCTTAATTTGGACAACGATTCGATAGTACCCAGTTGGGAAATTATTCAGGAATTAATGCATACCGTAGTAGAAATGCGCAAAGAATGTAAATTGCTTGCTGTGCGTGAGCGGAAGCAATCGTGTTTTCATATTACCGTAGTATGTGGTAAACCAAATACCAAAGAGAATTAACGCTGTGATGTCACTACAGGTGCATGGTGCTTTAAGTTGCGAAACATACCTTGCTATCACAAGCTTCACAGCATAAGCGAAGTAGTACGGAGTGAATAAACTTACGTACGTTGATGCTAAGCACGTCCATTGAATTTGCCAAAATAGGCTTTACTGGTAAACCCCAATACCTATAGTATGCCGACATTGGTAGGGTGTTGAATGTGTGTTTTTAAATGCTCTGTGATACAAATAATGCTTGTTTTTATTTTCAAATGTTATATCTTTGCAAACGGTTATTTTTACATGTTCTTTGTAATATTAATGTCTCTTAAATTCTTTTAAAACATCATGCTTCATAATTTAAAAATATTATTCCACAACGGAAAGCAGTTTATTCCTGATCCAACTACGGTGCAAGTACCCGGAATTTTTCGTGGACGCCCTATCATTACCGCTGCCAAAGTTGATGCTGATCGTTTGAAGGATTTTTGCCCAACAAATGCTATTGGTACCAATCCGGTTACCATCGATTTAGGAAAATGCACATTCTGTGGCGATTGCGCTAGGCGCTTTCCGGAAAAATTCCTATTTACAAAAGATTATAAAATTTCGTCAAACGAGCGTGATCGACTGATTATTAAGGAGGGTGAAGATAAGTTGGTTGAAGTAAACCCTGACACTGTGGGCAAAGAGATTCACAGTGTTTTTGGGCGGTCGCTCAAACTACGCCAAATATCTGCAGGAGGCGATAATAGCTGCGAGTGGGAGCTGGGAGCTGCCAATAATGTTCAGTTTGACATGAGCCGCTATGGTATCGACTTTGTTGCATCGCCACGCCATGCCGACGGTATCGTGATTACGGGACCTATTACTGCGAATATGGCACGAGCACTGCAAATTTGTTACGACGCAACGCCCGAACCCAAAATCATTGTAATAGTGGGTACAGATGCCATTAGTGGAGGCATTTTTGCCGACAGTCCTGCCATCGACCGTAGCTTTTTAGATAAATATCATGTGGACTTATATATTGCTGGCAATCCTGCACATCCACTCACCATTATCAATGGCTTGTTGGACTTAACACGTAAAAAACGCCTATAGATTGAGCTTTTAGCTGTTTTTTATCCATACGGCATCAATCTCATTCAAACTTAAAAGCCCTACTTTTTTAAAAACAAAGTAGCGGCTTTTTTTCTTCATAAACATTTATCAGTGCATGTTGTTTATAGGTGAGTTATAATTTTTAAAATACATAAAATGAAGATAATTTTCTTTCTGTTCGTTTTTTTGACTAATATTTTGATGGTTTTTTATGTGAGTTTACGAGGGTGGCAAGTTTTGCAGTCATTTCCTACACTTAAATTAGGCTATGTGAGTGCTCAGGTTTTCTTGTTTTTATTGCTCTTGTCGGTTTTTATATTTCGTGATGCTTACAGCGATGCGGTCGCCAAAGTGGTTTCGTTTATTGCTTTTACCTACATGATTGTGCTAATTTATTGGCTTCTATCGTTTTTGTTAGTTGATGTCATACGAATTAGCAATTATTTTATTCATTTTTCACCTTCAGGTATGTCTGTGTTTCGCCTTTGGGCTTTGGGTATTAGCACCGTAGTTATTGTGATTGCCTTGGTGATAGGTAATTATAATTTTAATCATCCACGTACGGTACATCTTCAACTTAAAGTAGATAAAGTATTACCCAAAAAGCATGTACGCATTGTAGCTGCAAGCGATTTGCATTTGGGATTTTCTATTGATAAAAGCATGTTTAAAAAATATGTTTCCCTTATCAATGAACACAAACCTGATTTAGTATTGCTTGCCGGCGATATTGCCGACAACGCTACTGCACCCATTGTAAGACAAAATATGGCTGAAGAATTTAAGCATATTCAAGCTCCTATGGGCTGTTATGCAATCAGCGGAAACCACGAATATTTTAGTGAAAATCCTTTTGCAATGCAAAAATACTTGACAGAAGCTGGTGTTACTTATTTGCGTGATTCAGTTACTTTGGTTGCAACTAGTTTTTATGTGGTAGGGCGCGACGATAAAATGAATCCAAACAGAAAATCGTTGCAGCAGATAATGCAAAATATTGACAAATCAAAGCCGGTCATATTACTTGATCATCAGCCATTTAATTTAGATGAAGCCGCTCAGAATGGTGTGGATTTACAATTGTCGGGTCATACACACAACGGACAGTTTTTTCCTGGCAATTTGTTTGTAAAACGCATGTATGAATTAGCTCATGGTTATCTGAAAAAAGGGAAAACGCATTATTATGTATCGTCTGGCTTGGGATTGTGGGGTCCTCAATATCGAATTGGAACGCAATCGGAATTAGTGGTCATCGACTTAATTTCTAACTAAACGACTTAATCGGTTCGACAACGAATTAGGCGGGTAATATAAATTAGTTTAAAGTAGTTAGCTTTGGCAGGTCTATTCTGAAATTTTGTTAAACTAAAGGACTAAATAATCTGGCAAAAGATTCTTTCAATTTTAGGAAGCGTTTACGATTGTTCCATGTTTCTAATGTTATTTCTTCCGAATTTATAATATCGCGGTTGAAAAGTTTTTTAAGTTCCAAAGCTGTTTGAGTATCATATATAAAGGCGTTGGCCTCAAAGTTTTGATTAAAGCTACGCTCGTCTAAGTTTGCCGAGCCTACCACCGAAATATAATCGTCAATGACAATGGCTTTGCTGTGTAAAAAGCCTTTTTTGTAACGATATACGCGTATGCCTGCCTCTAAAACTTGCCCCAAGTAGCTCGATGTGCATAAGTCCGAAAGGCGCGAGTCAGAGCGTGTGGGTATCATTAGTCGAATATCGACACCGCTCATCGATGCCAACTGTACACAGCTGTTTATCAAATCGTTGGGAATGAAATAGGGCGTGTGTATAAAGACATATTGTTTGGCAGCCATGATGGCAGCTGCTACGCCTTGCATAATGTTTTCCCAATCGGTATCGGGCCCGCTACTCACTATTTGCACAAAATTATCGTTGTGTTTTTCAGGTTCTGGGAAATACTTTCTGTCTGTAATTATTTTTCGTTCCACAAAATACCAATCGTTCAAAAATAATTGTTGCAAACCGTGAACCACTGCACCTTCGAAGCGCACAAAAGTATCACGCCACATTCCGAGCGAATTTCCAAAAATATACCTGTCAGCAACATTTAGCCCACCCGTAAAACCTACATTACCATCTACTATGAGCAGCTTTCGGTGATTTCGGTAATTAATTTTGCTTCGTCCAAAACGCAGTCTAAAAGGTAAAAAAGGGCGGATATAAACACCAGCTTCGCGCAAAGTGCGCAAGTAAAGTCGGGAAAGAAAAAAACTACCCCAATAGTCGTAAATCATCCTTACACGCACTCCCTGCTTAGCTTTACGGATGAGTAGCACACGTAACCGGTTGGAGATTTTGTCATTCCCGAAAATAAAAAATTCGATATGAATATGATTTTTTGCATTTCGAATGGCTTCAAACATGGCATTGAAAGTGCTTTTACCATCGTGTAAAATGTCAATTTTATTGTTCATGTATAGCTTTGCTTCACTATTTTTATAGAGTAGCTCTACTAAATTTTGAAAGTTGGAACTTATTCCTTCACGTAGGTTTGAGCTTTCGATGAGGATAGATGGGGGAAATTGAGCATGAAAACTCTTTTGTTCAATAATTTTTTGTTTACGCAAATTTTGTCCAAATACAAGATATAATCCTAACCCGATTAGGGGTAAAAACAATAAAACCAAGACCCATGCCAATGATTTTGCAGGGTTTCTGTTTTCGAGTAGTAGCACCGAAATGGTGGATACTAAAGTGTAAACATAAAGCACAATGATGGTGATGGTAAGTATGCTTTGCATTTAGGTAGGGCTTTTAAAATGCTTGTTCGTATAATTCAGAATGCTATGGTTGTCAATTTTAAGCAATTCGTCGGGAGCAAGGCTTAAAGTTGGAGCTGCTACACCTTCGTGAATTTGCTGGTTGGATACTTCTACGTGTGCTTCATCCCACAAGCCAGCATTGATAAAACTTTGTAAAAGTTTACTGCCGCCCTCTACCAACACAGCGTTTATTTGAAGCTCAAAGAGTGCTTTCAGGATATTTTGCAAGAGCTTATCATCAAATTGTATGCTTACAAACAGTAAATTTTCTCTTGATTTTGTTTCTTTTTCGGTAAATACAATGGTTTTAACCAATCCATTCATCACTTGGTAATCAAAAGGAATGCGTCCTCGTCTGTCCAAAATTATACGTATAGGGTTGCGCCCTGACCAAAAACGGACTGTAAGCGAAGGGTTGTCCAGCAATACTGTGTTTGTAGCAACCATAATAGCTTGGTTTTCCGAACGCATTTTGTGTGTGAGCTGCCTTGTAATTTCGTTCGATATTTGAAGTGCCTGTTCCGTATTGTTTTGCCGGTGTGTGTCGATAAATCCATCGTAGGTTTGCGCCCACTTTAACAAGATGAAAGGACGTTTTTGGTTTTGAAAAATAAAAAAACGTTTGTTAAGTTCGTAGCATTCCTTTTCGAGTACGCCTACTACAACTTCGATGCCAGCCTCTTGCATGATTTTTACGCCTCTGCCCGAAACTTTCGGATTGGGGTCTAAGGTGCCTATCACCACGCGTGGAATTTTCATTTGCACAATCAAATCTGCACAGGGTGGCGTTTTGCCGTAGTGCGAGCAGGGCTCTAAACTAACATAGAGGGTGGCTTGTTGCAATAATTCCTTTTCGGTGACAGCATGAATTGCGTTTGGCTCGGCATGTGCTTGACCGTATCGCTCGTGATAACCTTCACCAATAATTTGGTCGTTCACCACAATGACAGCACCTACCAGTGGGTTTGGCGCCACATGACTGGCTCCTAACTGCGCAAGTTGCAAGCAACGGTGCATATATTTTTCGTTCGTGTTCATTTTAATTACAAATAGCGTTATCTTTGCATCATGCAACAGAATTTTGAAAATATTCGAACAGCACTTAGAGGCTATTGTCCTGAAAATGAAATTAATAGTATTGCTAAATTAGTACTTATGGAGGTTTCTGGATATACTTTCACCGAACTAATTTTAAACAAAAATACTATTTTTTCTGCAATTCAGCAGGAAAAAGTAAAATATTTTGTTGATAAACTTACCAAGAGGGAGCCTATTCAATATGTTTTGGGGCGTACGGAATTTTATGGCTTGCAGTTTCAAGTAAATCCTTCGGTTCTTATTCCACGCCCCGAAACAGAGGAGTTGGTGGATTGGGTGCGGATTAGTTTTAGCACACAACAAGCTTTGCGACTGTTAGATATTGGCACTGGAAGCGGTTGTATTGCTATTTCGCTAAAATCAATTTTTGCGAAAAGTGAAGTTACTGCTTACGATATTTCGGATGCGGCACTCGAAACTGCCCGTCAAAATGCCAAGATTAATGACTGTGAAATTGATTTTCGACAAGTGGATATTCTATATCCGCCATTTTGGGATACCAAATGGGATAGTATTGTGAGCAATCCACCCTACATTCCCAAAACAGAGCAATCGGAGCTTTCAGCTCATGTGCTCGATTTTGAACCACACACAGCCTTGTTTGTTCCTGATAGCCAACCTCTAATTTTTTATGAAGCGATTGCCGGTTTTGCCTTACAGCACCTGAATTCCGGAGGTATGTTATTTTTGGAAATACATCGCGATTTCGGACATCAAATTGTTCAGCTTTTAGAAAAATCAGGATTCAAAGAGGTTATTCTTCGGAAAGATTTATCAGGAAATGATAGAATGGTGCGGGCAAGGGTTTAATGAAATTACCTATAAAAAAACGAAATCGAAATTATTCAATTTACATATTGGGTAATCTTGGAAATTTTCCCACTTTGGTCATTCTGGCATATTTACCCCAGGCTTGTTTCAGCCAATGCCCAACGACAGGCATCGGAATTAGAATTTCCCGCTTTCTATCGCGATAAACAAAAGCAGCTCCATCGCCCATATCCATGACGCAAAGAATATTCAAATGTGCTTGATATCCTTTTCGTTTATCGCTGCCATTTTCTATTTGTATAATGTTGTATGCCGCATTTCGTCCCATCACTTCGGCAATATGTCCTTGCTTGGCTTTCCACTCGGGTCCCTCGTATGCTGCGGCATCGCCAATGGCAAACACGTTTGGAAACTCTTCAACCTGATTATAATCGTTTATTTTTACAAAACCTGCGTCCGAAAGAGGTAAATCAGAATTTTTAAGCAAGGGCGAACCTGCTCCAGCAGCTATAAACATAGTCAAATCTGATTCTAATTTGCTGTTATCTTCGAAAATAATTCCATCTTCCACAAATTCGGTAATTTTTTTACCATAATGACTTTTTATGTTTTGCGATGCAAACATCTTGGACATCGCTTTCAGGGCATTTTTACCCATACGAGCGCCAGGTTCAGTCATGGGTGCAAACATAGTGAGTTGAAAGTTCTTACGAATGCCTTTTTTCTTCAGATAATGGTTGATATTGAACATTAACTCGAAAGCAGGACCGCCACGTACAGCCGATTTGTCCTTCGGATTACCACCAAAACCGATGGCAATTTTACCGTTTCCTTTCGTTACCAGATCATCTAATTTTTCGCGAAATTGCTTTGTTTGTAGTGGTTGTCCGCATATAGTAGAAGTATGTTCCACGCCCTTTGGTTGCATTTTTCCGCTACCAAAAGCCACTATTAAATAATTGTAAGATAGCAATTGCTTTTCGAATGTTACCGTATTTTCCGCAGCATTTATTCGTATTACTTTGTCAATAATCAGTTTAAAACCGTGTTTTATTTGAATGTCAGCTAATTTAATCTGCGCATTTTCGTATGTCAATTCGTGAACAGGTATCCAAATTGAGATGGGATAAACGAATAAAAAATCACGGTCGGACACCAATGTTACGTCAAAATTTTTACTCTTTTGCAATTCAATAGCTGTTTGCACTCCAGCAAATCCACCACCTAAGATGAGTACTTTTTTCATAAAATGAATGGTAAATGGTAAATGAATAAATTGTAAATTACTTCATTGCTTTCAATAAAAAATCTTTTGTTTTTATTCCCACAAAACGATTTACTTCTTTTCCATCTTTAAAAAGAATAAGTGTAGGAATGCTGCGCACATTAAATTTCTGTGCCATAGGTTGATATGTTTCGATATTTAATTTACCCACCTGTTTCCCAACGGACAATTCGTTGGCAACATCATTTAATATCGGAGCCATCATGCGGCAAGGTGCACACCATTCTGCCCAAAAATCGACTAAAACCAATTTCCCTTTCGTTTGCTGATTGAAGTTTTTATCCGTAAGCGTGATAATTTTTTCACTATCAGCCACTTTGGGTGCATTTTTCATTTTAAAGCGGGCATAAATATTTAATAAAATAAATGTACCAAAAATGACAGTAAGAATAA
Organism: Porphyromonadaceae bacterium CG2_30_38_12; assembly: GCA_001873635.1. Taxonomy (GTDB): domain Bacteria; phylum Bacteroidota; class Bacteroidia; order Bacteroidales; family Paludibacteraceae; genus Paludibacter. The sequence continues at coordinate 9,487 of MNZK01000046.1, forward strand.
TTAATATTGTTTGCATAGTTCTTTTGCTTAATTTATAAATTCCTGATACGGATTGTTTTTATGTTCTCTATCTTTTACAACCAAGGTTGTGGTAGGGGCTTTCGATTTCATGTTGAATACAATGTCGTGCCCAACGCAAAGTCCGAACGAGATATTCAATTCAGTTTGTTGCTGTGCCAAGAAGTCTGCTTGTCCAGCTGGGTTACACGAAGTTCCGCGTTCCGATTCGTCATCGAGCATTACGGCAGCCGGTACTTTTCCATATTTACAATCAACGGTGTACACATCGAACTGGTCAGAAAGTCGGTCTTTTAATTGCAAGGCTTCACGAGTCATCCCTATGCAATGAGCAATACCAATGCGTTTTACACCCTGTTTTTGGGCAAAAAGCTTTAGCTCTTCTACCCGATTTTTACCCATTAACAAGGAATCTTCAGCTGCCCGCATCATTTTTAAATCGGTTTCGGTATATAATTTCTTTTGTTTTTGCATTTTCGTTTTTTATGAATGTTTGTATAAATGTATTGAACAGCAAATTTCTTTGCTGCTCAATAAATATATTTTTTGAAAGTCAATCATAAAAGTTATTTAACTGTTTTTGTTTTTTTTATCTTTCGGAAAAAGTACATATAGTCACACGATTAGCATTGGTAAAATAAGTTGTTACCTTCATCACACTAAGAGTCATTTGAAAGATAATTTTTTTTCATCATTACCTACTCAGTTAAACGAATTGGGCGCATTTAATATTTTTCGTAAGGTAATTTATTAGCAGCCCACATAGGAAATCCATCCATCATTTGATATAGAATTTTAAACCCGTTTTGCCTCATATAACCAACAGCGGCACCGCTTCTATTGCTTGTGCGGCAATATACCATATAAGTTGCTTTTTTATCTAATTTGTCGATGCGTGCATAAAAATTATCTTGATAAATATCAATATTAACTGCACCTTTTAAATGTCCAGCTGCAAACTCATGCGGCGTACGCACATCAAGGATGACAATTTTCTTGTTTTTTGCTAAAATTTGACTTAATTCTGTTGATCTTTTTTGAATAATTTGTTGTGCCGATACAGATAATACAGATATTAACATGATTATTACTGCATATAGGATTTTTTTTGTTTTCATTTTTTAATATTGCAATAATTTTAGATAATTGACGCCACAAAGATACGAGAAGATTTTTGAATTACAATAATATCACTATTAAATTATTATAATATCACTAAAGTTCTGTTTTGAAAGATTTGACAATTTACTGTCTCAATGAAACTTTTATTCTGAAAAGCGGTTTTTGTTTTCTACCAAAGCACCGTGCCTACTTATTTGCTTTATTAAACACTAAAAACTAATTCTATTTTATAAATTAATTTCTATAGTACTGCAAGTAATTATTATTTATGAATATTTTACAGCAGTTTAAGATTAAAGTGCTTATATAATTGAATGTGCCATTAAACTAATAACTACACATTGCGCTATACTAATAAATTAACAAGGTTGTGGTGGCGTGAATAGTTACCGTCTTAGCTTAACTTTTGGTTTTTTTGGTCTTAAAAATAGGCAGTACTCTATTTTACAAATCGTGTCCCGAATAGGACAAATTAAAACTTTTATTACAAATTGGAAAATCGGATATTTCGTTGTTGCGTACAGATAAAGCCAATGCCAACCAATTATGAAACGAAGGGTCTTTAATTTTGTAAAGCATCAATTCACCTTTTGTATCGGTAAGCGCGCAATGACATATTTCGCCTCGCCAACCTTCCACCAGCGATAGTGAAAACGCATTGGGTGTAAGTGCTTTAAGCTCTTGGTTAACTGTTGAAATTTCGGGCACATCGGTCAACATGGTGCGAACATATCGTAGCGATTGTTCTACCTCACGACGGCGTATTTGAACCCGTGAATATACATCACCATGTCTTTTCAGGATTGGTTCGTGTTCCAATTCGGCATATAAGCTAAAAGGATGCGAAGCTCGAATGTCTCGATTTAGGTTTGTCATGCGTGCAGCCATACCTACAGCTCCAATGCTCAGCGCATCGTCAAAAGATACAACCCCTGTGCGTTCAAAACGCGACAAAGCGCTTGGCAAAGTAAAAAGTTTGTTAGCCATTTCCATGAAGTCAGGCTCAAAAACATCCAATACTTGACACAAGCGTTGAGCAAGTTCAGGAGTAAACGGATAGCGATTTTCGCCAGGGCGAATAAGGCTTTTGGAAAGCCTGCTACCACACCACTCTTGCATAAAATTAATAATTGGTGTCCGTAAACGCCCAAAAACAGCACTTCCAAGCTGATAAGCTATGTCGGTACAAACAGCACTCAAATCGCCCACATGAATAGCAATACGCTCCAACTCCAAAGCTAGTGTTCGCGCAAATTCAATATCGCGAGCGGGTTTAAAGTTAGCTAAGCTTTCGTAAACATGGGCAAATGCCACCCCGTGTCCCACCACTGTATCGCCTGTGATATTTTCAGCTAAGGTAGCCCGTTGAGCTAACTGCTTTTTTTGTACGAAGAGCGATTCAATACCACGGTGCTGGTATCCCAACTGAATTTCGAGATGTAAAATTTGTTCGCCATTGCAAATAAATCGAAAATGCCCTGGCTCAATGATACCAGCATGTATAGGACCTACTCCAACTTCATGAAGCTCCTCACTATCAATGCTATAAAAAGGATAATTATCCATAATCTGTGTCTTATCATCGCGGTCGTGCGGATAACGAACAGGCTTTGACCAAGGATGGTCAGTGTAATTAAACCCAAAATTTTCGTGAATTTCCCTTTCAAACTTCTCAAAACAAAGAAATGTGTTTGAAAACGACTCCAAAGGGTGAGCTTTGTTCACTAAACTTGTAGATATATGAATTTCGTGCGTCACATCATCGGCAACGCAGCAAATTAGTTTCACATTTTTACCAACACGGTAGCCAAAATAATTCACGCAATGGCGCTCGGGATGTCCTGTCATGAATTCGATATTCATTTCGTAGAACCACTCGTAATTGCTTTCGGGAATATCCGATAGTAAAACTGTTTGATTATTTTTTATGCTGATGTAGTTCATTTTTTTGTGTTCATTTTTATCTGATTCTTAAATTAACTTGGCAATACTTTGGTTAATGAGCTCCACAAAAATAGCTGGTGGATTAAGCCCCAACCAGGCAGCTCCACCAATAAGCACAAATTGCGATAGCGAGCGCCACGGGTTGATGCGAGGTACATCTGTTGCATCGAAATTAACAGGTGGTATGAATAGTATTTTAAATATATTTTTTGCAAAAGCCCATATTATCATTGTTAGCAACAGAAGTACAACTATGAGTAGCAACATTTGTTTTGCTTCGAAAAGCGAACGGAAAATTAAAAATTCGCTTACAAACAAGCCTGATGGTGGCATGGCAGTTACGCTCAGAAACGCCAACAGAACCACTATGGCGCCGGTAGGATTGTATTGAAAATAATTACCAATGTAATAGATGTTTTTATTTTTATATACTTTATAAATCTGATTATACTGAAAAAACAAGCTCGACTTTACAAAACTATGCAAAATAATATGCAGCACAGCAGCATAATAACCGATGCCACCCGCAGCCACACCCAGCATAACCAAACCCATGTGTTCCACACTGGAATAAGCCATCATACGCTTGATATTCTTCACTTTAATCATATAAACTGTGGCAATAAATAGCGATAGAAATGCAGCTATACCCACTACCAAACTTGCCCAATGTAACAAAGTAGTATTAGCAATCACAATGTAGAACCGAAATATACCCACGAAGCCCATTCCCATAATGATACTCGACAGGAGCGCTGCCGCCGGACCAGGTGCTTTATCTTTGGCATCTACACCGGCAGTAAACATGGGGAAAAGCCCTAACTTGGCAGTAAAGCCGGTAAAAACAAACAAAAAAGCCAAGCGTAACCACGAAGTATTCAGTAAATCTTTGTGAAGAAGCAAATTTTTGTAAGATAAAGCATCTGCATCACTATTGGTGAGCGAGAGACTCAAAAACAAAATCCCGATAAACACAAAGGTAATACTGATAGCACATATAAACACATATTTCCAAGTTCCTTCTAAGGCTAACTTGTTGCGATGATGGTAGATAAGTGCTGATGCTGACAAAGTCGTTATTTCCGTAAAAATCCATACAACGGCAATGTGGTTAGCTATATAGGCAGCACTTACAGCGGTAATTAAAAAAACCAAAGCTCCAAAATAGGTTGCGCGTGAACGAGGATTATTTTCTTCACTTTCTTCGATATACACATAGCTATGAAAAGCCGCAGGCACACTAATGATAGTGGCTGTTACCAACATAAGAACGCCCAAAGCATCGAAAGTAAAATAATTTGCCGAATCTTTGTTGAAGTTAATACAAGCATAAACCGTAAAAGCAATCTGAATAACCAAAAAGGTACTAAGCAATGCATAATTTACATTCCTTTTGCGATTAATAAACAAGGCAGCTCCAAGCAGCGAAGCACTTATTAAATAAAATAGAATCATTGTGTTAGTAGTCTTTTAAATTTGTTAATTGATTGACGTCCACATCTTTAAATACATCCCCAATTTTATTCAAGAAAATGCCCAAAATAAGCACACTGGCAAAAATATCAAGCATAATTCCTAAGTTTACCAATACGGGCATTTCGCTCCCTACAGCCAACGAAAGTATAAAAACGCCATTTTCAATAATTAAATAACCCATGACGTGTGTAATGATTTTTCGACGGGATGCAATGAAGTAAAGTCCAGTAAATAAAGTAGATAATGCAACTACAAAAAACATTTTATCCAAGCGAACATCTTCCATAGCGTTGGAAAGCACTATGGTAATTACAACAATAATGGTGGTGATAATTAAAGAAACAAAGTTTGGTAAAAATGGCTCTGCCTCACGCGTTATGTGATTATGCTTAAGCACTCTGCGCAGAAATATAGGCACAGCCAACGCCTTGAAAACGATGGTTTCGAGCATAATTAAAATTAGATTAAGTGTATCGATGTGTTTCAGCTCTAAATAAGACACTACAAACAGCAATAGTCCCTGTAAAATAAGTACATTGACGTAGGTGGTCATCCGATTGGCAATGGACAAATAAAACAAAGTTATCAAAAAAAGTATTAACGTTACGTGTAACATAAGCTTCTATTATTTTATTTTGAAATTAAATAAATTTACCTGATATTAAAAGTGTTGCAAAAAAAACAAGCAAGGAAACAGATGAGAGAACAACAATATATTGTGCATTGTGCGTCATGCGAAAACGTGCCATAAAAGACTCAACTATACCTGCCACTACTGCCAATAGCAACTGCATAGCTATGAAGAGAGGAATAGCATATTGATACGAAATAGTTCCCGAAAACAAATTGAAAATAAGCGTTCCATAAATAGCAAATTTCAAAAAACCAGCTGTAAGAATTAATCCCAAGTCGAAACCGCTATTATCCAAAATCATTACTTCATGAACCATAGTGAGTTCGAGGTGTGTTTTAGGATCGTCAATAGGCATACGGCTATTTTCAATCATAGCAATCATGAGCAAAACAAATGCGCCAAGTGCGCCCAATGCATACGAAACTGATGAGCCTAAATGCAAGGACAAAAAAATGTCGTGAAATGAGGTGTGTCCTGTAAGCAATGCCAATGAGCCGATGAGGATAAAAAATGCCGGTTCGGCAAACATGGAATACAAAGCCTCACGACTGGCACCCATACCCTCGAAACTACTTCCGGTATCCATGGCACCAATGATGCTAAAAAATTTACCCAAGCCCAACACATAAGCAAAGAAAATAAAATCGCCATCAAAACTTATCAACCCTGCCGATTTGCCAAAAGGCACTACCAACATGGCTACCACTACGGATGTAAAATAAATAGTTGGCGCAATTTGAAAAATAAAACTGGTGGTTTGGCTATACACGGCTCCTTTACGAAACAAGCGAAAAACATCGTACAAAGGCTGAAAAATGCCCGGTCCTTTACGTCCTGATGCGATACTTTTTGTTCGAATAAGCACCCCAGTAAAAAAGCTTGCAGCTAACACAATTAATAAAACACTCAACATAATTTTATAGTTGTTTTAAGAATGTAATAAATAAGTCTATATCAAAATATATCAAGGGTATAGCTATCACCGCAATGATAAAAACAATACCATATAAGATGTAAAATTGCAAATTGCCATTCTGAAAAAACCGAAAACGGTCTAAAAAAGACTGCAATTTAAGAGTTGGAAAATCGATCAACCACTTTTCAATCAAATCAGAGGGATGCGTTTCCATCATGGCAGTTCCCGGAAAAATTCCTTTCACAGGCTTTTCTTTTTTAAATATCAAAAAAAGTATTTGAAACAGTTGGCTATACGATTTGACAAAAGAACTGGCTGTGTATTGCAATTTTGAACTCGATGCCGTGTAGCCACAACCCCAAGTGTCCGATAATTTGTTAGTTTTATGGCGCGTCATTATGTAGCGAAATCCAAACACAACCGATCCAATAACTAAAATGAGTAGTGCTGATTTGCTTACGCCTTGCATGGCTTGCAGATTTAAACTGTCGAAATTGCTGAATGACATGCCTTGCAGGTTTGTGAAGAGCTGTACAGGTTTAGCCAAAAACACAAGAAAAATGGTTGGAAACAAGCCTATTGCAATAATTACAAGGGCTAAAACATAGAGTGGTAATAATTGATACAGCGAACGTTCTTTTACTTCGTGCTCGTAATTATGACGAGGCGAACCAAGAAATACAACTCCAAATGCTTTGGTAAAACATATCAATGCGAGCCCACCTATGAGCACTAAACCTGTAATTGTAAAAACTATTCCTAATAAGCTCAATATACTTGCATGGTGAACAGACTGAAACATACCCGAATAGAGCATAAACTCGGAAATAAATCCATTGAAAGGTGGTAATCCACTGATTGCCAATGCAGCTATTAGAAAAAGAAAAGCCGTATGAGGCATTTTTTTGATTAATCCACCCATTTTTTCAATATCCAAATTATGGGTTGCCTGATAAATATTACCAGCCGTGTAAAACAAAAGCGATTTGAAAAGCGAATGATTGAAGGTGTGAAGCAAAGCCCCACCAAAACCCATGCTTACCAATATCACATTATTACTTCCTAAACCTTGGCAACCGATTCCAATTCCAATTCCAATGATACCAATGTTTTCGATACTGTGATAAGCTAAAAGTTTTTTCAGATTATGTTGCAGAATAGCAAGCATCACGCCATACAAACCCGAAACTACCGAAATGATGATGATAATGCTCCCCACAACCACAAAATCAACTTTGATAAGCAGTAGCATCCGCAAAATACCAAAAATACCTATTTTGATTAAAATGCCCGACATTAAACCTGAAATGTGCGATGGAGCAACCGGATGTGCCAATGGCAACCATGTATGAAAAGGCACAAAACCAGCCTTAATGGCAAAGCCCACAAAGAAAAACAAAAACAGTAAGAGCGACAAAGCCCCTTGATGTTGAACGCTATAAAGTTCAATAGCATGAAATGAATAGCTGCCAGTTTGAATGCCAACCCAGATAAAACCAAGCATTAGAAATAATATCGATACATGCGATTGAATGAGAAAGTTGATGCCCGATTCAATAGTTTCAGCCTTTTCGTGTTCAAAAATAATACTCAGAAAAGCCGAAAGAGCCATTATTTCCCAGGCAATGAGAAATACAAAACCATTTTGAATAACACAAAGACTGAGCAAAGAAGTGTATAAAAGAATAAACATCACCGCTTGCAGCGTCAAATTATTTTTTTGCTTACGGTATTCGTTCATGTAAAATAAACCATAAAAGCCACCCGTCAAAAATCCAAAATTGATAATAAGCATAAACCAAGCCGAGAGAGCATCTACCTTCAAATCAATATTTCCGATCAGGCTATTACCTTGCAAACTAAAAACAAAATCGCTTCCTAAAAGCACATTGAAAGCCACTATCGAAGCAAAAATAGATAATAATAGAATTGCAGCATACAAAGCAATAGCACGTCCTTTCTGATTTACAAAAGGAAAAATGCTCAAAGCAATGCTGGGTATCAGCAAAAAAATCCAAATAACAATTAATTCATTCATTTATTCATTTAGTTCATACCATTTATAACATAACATTAAAAATAGTTAGCAAAAAGATAGCCATAATAAATATGATTCCATACAATACATACGATTGTACACGACCATTTTGAATAAATTTAAAGTAATTCACAGCATACAACAGTTGATTTGTAAATTTGTGAATCAGAATATCTTCAAAAAAATCGTGATAATGCGATACATAACGTTTCGGAGTTGGAAAAATGTCGCCAGCACCTAATTCTTTATATTCTTTGCGTTCCAACACTATAAAATTGAACATTTTGCTCAACGATTTGGAAAATGATTTGCCTGTATATTGCTGTTGCGCATTGCCAGCAGTGTATCCACAGCCCCAAGTAGCAGCTATGGAGACCATTTTACCGCGCGTAACCCAAGCACGTAAACCCCAAACAACCAACGCAAGCACAATAATCAACAACGAATACAAACTAATTTGCTGTAGCAATTGGCTATAAGCCAAAAAGCCAAGCGGTTCGGGCATTGGATTCAATGGCGAAAAATGAACCATTATCTTGGCTATAACGGCAAAGAAAAATTGTGGAAAAAAAGCTACTGCCATCATTAGGGCAATGATAAAATATTGAGGAACTAACATCCAAGCACTCACTTCATGCACTTCGTGATGCAAATGCTGGCGCGGACTACCCAAAAAAATCACGCCGAAAGATTTTGTAAAAGTAATGATAGAAAGACCACCAATCACACTCAAACCCGCAAAAGTAAGCGCAAAAAGAATGATTTGAGAAATATTGTCAAGTTGAATGCCTTGCATTAATCCATTGTAAATAAGAAATTCGGAAATAAAACCATTGAAAGGAGGCATCCCACCAATTGCCACAGCACCAATCAGAAAAGTAAAAGCTGTGCGAGGCATCAATTTTAGTAGTCCACCTAATTTCTCCATATCGCGTGTATGCGTTTGTTGATAAACCGAACCCGCCGAGAAGAAAAGTAGCGATTTGAACAGCGAGTGATTAAGTACATGCAACAACGCCCCACCAAAGCCAAGGTAATAAAGCAAAGGCATTTTGTTAGCTAAACCCATCAATCCAATACCCATACCAATGCCGATAATGCCAATATTCTCGATAGTACAATACGCTAACATTTTTTTAAAATCACGATGCATGGCAGCATTGAGTATCCCATACAAACCCGTAAGCACCGAAACGGTTATTATCACTTCGGCTATCAGTATATAGTCTGTTGTTAAATAGGTAATTACACGTAAAATGCCATAAATGCCAAGTTTTACAATGACGCCCGACATAACGCCCGACACATGCGAAGGAGCAGCTGGATGGGCATGAGGTAACCAGCTATGTAGCGGAATAAAGCCGGCTTTGAGTCCAAAGCCTACAAAGAAAACCACGAATAACCAAAAATTACTGTGAGTACCAAAATAAGCTGTGAAGGCATCGAAACTAAAAGTTCCCGTTTGAAAATATACCCAAATAAAACCTATTGTTAGAAAAATAACACTGATGTGCATTTGCACCAAATAGTTAATACCTGCTTTGAGTGTCTGCGGATTATTTGAATCAAAAATAACCAAAAACATAGACGAAAGCGACATCAATTCCCACGCTATGAGAAATGCCATACTATTTTGCAACATACATACCCACACCATCGAAAGATGAAAAAGCACAAATAATATCCAATGAAAAGTTAGCTTGCGCGATGTTTCATTATAAACGCGCAGGTAACCTGAGCCATAAATAACCCCGGTTATAACTGTAAAGTTAATGATAAGAATAAACCATGCTGAAAGTGCGTCGATGCTTACCCTCACGTCGCGCATGAGCTCACCACCCCAAAAAATGAACGAAACGGCATTGCCAGTAAGCGCAGATACTGCCAACCAACTGGTAGCCAGCGCAGATAGCATAATAGTAATAATAGCGACGTAAGCTTTTTGAGAGGCAGGAACAGCGTAAATGACAAGAGCACCCAATAAGGCAATAATCCAACTCGAATGAATCAATTCAACCATGAGATAAAGAATTTTAGAAGCAAAAAAAGAATAGAAAGGTGTTGAAATTTTTTGCAAAGGTAGTGTTTTTGAACGAAATGTGTTTGCTAAAAAGTGTTTAAAGTTATCTTGATCATGCTGAAGCTATTAACAAATAATTTTTCGTTCTAAATATTTGGTTTATCTTTGTAAAAGTTTTTTTTGAATGAAACATATATGATAAATAAAAATTTGTGGTATTATAAAATGATTATTTGGCGCGAAAAGCATATCAATCAACGTCAATTTTTGTTAATTCTAAGTCTTGTCATAGGTTTTTTTGCAGCATTAGCAGCATTTATTCTTAAAAGCAGTATTCACCTCATTCAATATCTCCTCACTGAAAATTTCAGCAAACATTCCGTCAATTTTTGGTACCTGGTGTTTCCTGCAATTGGTATTTTAATCACCTCTATTTTTGTTCGCAAAATTGTAAAAGACGATATAAGTCATGGCGTAACGCGCATTTTATATGCCATTTCGCAGCGTAAAAGTATAATTAAGTTGCACAATACCTGGTCGTCACTTGTGGGAAGCTCTATTACCATTGGTTTTGGCGGTTCGGTAGGAGCCGAAGCTCCGATTGTGCTCACCGGCTCTGCAATTGGCTCCAATTTGGGGAAATTTTTTAAATTAGACCAAAAAACGCTAATGCTATTGGTTGGTTGCGGTGCCGCTGGAGCCATTGGTGGCATTTTCAAAGCTCCCATTGCAGGTATGGTTTTCGTGTTGGAAGTACTCATGTTGGATATGACACTTACCTCTATTATTCCATTGCTTATTTCGTCAATCACAGCCACAGCCACAGCCTATATTTTATCGGGCGATGCTTTTATGTTTCCATCCAAAGTTATCGAGCCATTTGCAATCGAACGTATTCCTTTTCTTATTTTATTAGGCATCATCTGTGGTTTAATATCCCTTTATTTTACACGCGGCATGAATAGAATCGAAAGCATTTTTCGACGATTCAAAAGCCCGTATTCCAAATTGGCATTGGGCGGTGGTATGCTTAGTTTGCTCATCTTTATTTTTCCACCTCTTTACGGCGAAGGCTACGATACCATAATTGCCCTACTCATTGGCGATGCGCCTACGGTGCTTGACAGAAGCTTTTTTTTACAGTTTGGCAGTAGTCCGTGGGTGCTGATTATTTATTTAATTTTAATAATCGGTTTCAAAATTTTTGCCTCAGCAGCTACAAATGGCGCTGGAGGCGTTGGCGGAATTTTTGCCCCATCGCTTTTTATTGGTGCCATTACAGGTTTTGTTGTTTCCAATGTGCTTGCATTGGTTGGTTTTCATGTGCCTGTGGAGAATTTCGCATTAGCTGGCATGTCGGGCGTCATGTCGGGCGTCATGCACGCACCACTTACGGGTATTTTCTTAATAGCTGAATTAACAGGTAGTTACAGTCTGTTTATGACGCTTATGATTGTCTCTACGGTTTCCTATCTCACGATTATTCTTTTTGAACCTCATAGCTTGTATGCCATGCGTTTAGCTCAAAAAGGTGAATTATTAACTCACAACAAAGACAAAGCAGTTCTCACCTTGCTAAAAACCGAAAATGTAATCGAAACAGACCTTACAGAGTTATCCCCTTTAATGTCATTAGGCGAGTTGGTTAAGATAATCTCGCAATCGAACCGAAATATTTTTCCCGTAGTGGAACCGGTTAGTCGCCTTTTAATGGGTGTTTTATTGTTAGACGAGGTGCGAAATATTATGTTCCGTCCCGAATTATACAAACGTTTTACAGTAGGTCAGTTAATGATTTCGCCACCAGCGAAAATTAATTATAATCTACCTATGGAAAAGGTTATGCAGATTTTTGAAGACACCGGCGCTTGGAATTTACCGGTAATTGATGACCAAAAACGTTACGTAGGATTTGTTTCTAAATCAAAGATATTCAGTTCATATCGGCATGTATTGGTACATTTTTCCGATGAATAGAGAGACACTGCTTATTCCTATTTATCTTTTAAAAAATTCAACACAATTATGACAAAACAAAAACTCACCTATAACGAAGCTGTTCGAGAATTGGAAAGTATCCTCTCCGAATTAGAGAATAACAAAATGCTAACTATGGATGACATAGCCGCTCAGGTAAAACGAGCAGCCATATTGATGGAATTTTGCAAAAAACAACTCCACGAAATGGATAAAGAGTTGGAAAAAATTATGGACGAGGTTGATAAAATCTAAATTGAATGCTAAGTATTCAGCAATCAATAATTTTTTAAAACTCCCAAAATAAACAAAGGCTTAGGGCAAAAAAATATTCGTTAGAGTATAGTTACCCAACCGTGTGTATCGGCTTCATCGCCATACTGTATAGCCCGCAGTTTATGATAAAGTTTGTCGCACACAGGTCCGGGTTTACCATCTTTTGCAAAAATGTAGCTAATATTTTCATCGTAGTCGTCAATGCGTTCAATTGGGCTAATAACAGCTGCTGTACCACAAGCACCAGCTTCAGCAAATGTGGCAAGCTCTTCCACCGGCACGTGCCTGGTTTCAACTTTCATACCTAACTCCTGAGCCAGTATCATCAAACTACTGTTCGTAATAGAAGGCAAAATTGATTGCGATTTTGGAGTAATATAGGTATTATTTTTAATACCAAAAAAATTGGCTGCACCACATTCGTCAATATACTTTTTCTCCTTAGCATCTAAGTAAAAAATGTTGGAATAACCCAATTCGTGAGCACGCTGACCAGCTACTAAACTCGCAGCATAATTACCACCAACTTTGAATTTGCCCATGCCCAAGGGTGCTGAGCGATCAAACTCGCGCATGATAACAAAAGGAGTCGTTTGAAAACCTCCCTTAAAATAAGGTCCTACGGGCGTTACAAAAACGATAAACATATACTCTTCAGAGGGTTTCACGCCAATTTGTGGACCACTTCCAAAAAGTACAGGGCGTATATACAGGGCAGCACCCGACTCGTAGGGTGGCACAAAACGTTCATTTAATTTCACAACTTTCAACACAGCTTCTTCAAAAACTTCTACCGGTACTTGCGCCATCATGGTACCTTTACTCGAATCCTGCATGCGCAAAGCATTAGCATGCATACGAAAAATGCGCGTTTTACCATCCTTACCTTTAAATGCTTTCAGACCCTCGAACGATTCCTGACCGTAGTGTAGTGCTGTAGCTGAAATATGCAAGTTAAGATATTCTGTGTCATGCACTTCAAGCTCACCCCATGAACCGTTTTTGTAGTTACATCGGATGTTGAAATCTGTTTTAATATACCCAAAACCCAAATTCTCCCAATCAATTTCCATACTATGACACACTAAAATTATGAAAAAATAAAATCATATTTGAACGAATAAAAAAAGGAACAAAATCAATGTGCCATTTCTTCTAATTTAGCCTTCACATCCTCCATTAACCATCGAGGTGTGGAAGTGGCACCACAGATTCCAATTTTTTTTGATAAATCAATATTTAAACCAACTAATTCCGAAGGTTCTGATACAATGTAAGTTTCTTCGTTAATGGACTTGGCATGTTCGTAAAGAACTTTACCATTCGAGCTTTTTTTGCCACTTACAAAAATCACAATATCGTTTTCTTTTGCAAAGGTAGTAATATTTGGGATTCTATTGGCTACCTGACGACAAATTGTATCGGAAAATTCCAATTCAGCATCATTTTCCATTTTATATTTTACTGTCTCAACCAACTGATTAAAACCTGATAGCGACTTTGTTGTTTGCGAAAATAGACGAATGTTTTTTGTGAAATCTACTTTATCCAACTCACCTTCGTCTTCGATAACTACCGCATTACCATCAATCTGTCCGAGTAAGCCATTCACTTCGGCATGACCATGATGCCCGTATATAACTAGTTGCGTATCGGGCGTGGGAATAGTTTCGTAAGCTTTTTTAATGCGCGACTGTAATTTCAAAACCACAGGGCACGAGGCATCCACTATAGTTATGTTGTTTCGCTTCGCTATTTCGTAGGTACTGGGTGGTTCTCCATGGGCTCGGAGCAACACTTTTACATCGTGCAATTGCTCAAACTGAGCATGATCGATGGTAATTAATCCCATGTTTGCAAGTCGTTCCACTTCTTTGCCGTTGTGTACAATATCTCCCAAGCTATAAAGCGTTTGCCCTTTGGCTAATTCATCTTCGGCTTTTTGAATTGCATTTACAACGCCAAAACAAAAACCTGATTTTTTATCTATTTCTATCATTCAATTATTTGCATTAAATTGTTATCCTCTTTTAAAAAAAAACTTTTATCTTTTTGAATAGTTTTTATCAGTGAACTAACGTTTTTTCGTCAAATAATGTTCGCAAAATTTTACTTTGTTCGGCAAGCGATAAATTAGAATTATCAATTTCAATAGCATCAACAGCTTTGCGAAGTGGACTTTCGGCACGGTTTTGATCTCTGTCATCGCGCTCTTTCACATTAGCCAGAACAGCCTCGAAATCAACCGTTTCTCCTTTGGCAAGCATTTCTTTCATGCGTCGTTGCGCTCTTATTTGGGGCGATGCAGTTAAAAATATTTTTAACTCAGCCTCCGGAAAAACAACCGTACCAATATCGCGACCATCCATCACAATGCCTTTCTCTGTACCCATAAGTTGCTGCTGCCTAACTAATTCACGCCGCACAGCTGCCAGCGTACTTACACGACTTGCTCCATTAGCAACTTCCAAGGTGCGAATCTCATTTTCAACATTTTCATCGTTCAAATAAATTTCCGATTTACCATCTTCAGTCGTTTTAAAATAGAGCTTTATTTCGCTGATTGATTGGTTGATTGCTTCTTCATTCATTGTGGTGGCACCCATCAATCCCTTGCGAATGCAGAACAGGGAAACTGCACGATACATAGCGCCCGTATCCACATACACATACCCTTTTTCACCTGCAAGTGCTTTTGCCATGGTGCTTTTTCCGCAGGACGAGAAGCCATCGATAGCTACAATTATTTTTTTTTGCATGCTTTGAATTTTATTATAAGCGTATGATTCTTTTAATTATTTTTTGTTTTGCTTAATACTGAAAAATGAATGCAAAGTTAATTAAAAGAAGCCAAATTTAGACTTGCAATTTTTTTTGTTTCAGAGGATAAAAATATTTTTTAATTTTTCAGAATGCCTATCACACTACATATCAAAGAAATAACTTGCTTTAACAGATAAATATCTTATATTGTTCACGAAAAATTTTAGATTAAACAAAAATATATTGTATTTTTGCACCCAAATTGCAATGTGGACATTACAAATGAGCCAAAAAATAGAACATAATGGTATTATCACACATATTGATGGCAAAGCTATGCAAGTCAGTATCGTTCAAGTTTCAGCTTGTAGCTCCTGCCATGCCAAAGGCGCTTGTTCGTCATCGGATATGGATGAAAAAGTAATTTTGGTTGAAAACAACGATCAGAGCTTACAAATAGGCGATGCCGTGATTCTTACAGGTGAATCTTCAATGGGACTTTTTGCTGTTCTGATAGCTTTTGTGATTCCATTTCTACTTATCCTATTCATCCTACTTATTTTACCTGCTTACACTACCAACGAAGCACTGGCTGGTACGCTGGCATTGGGCACACTTATTCCCTATTACCTCCTTTTATCTTTATTCAAATCAAAACTCAAAAATAAATTAAAATTTACTGCAACTAAAGTTTAGTATTATTTAAAAACTGACCTATTTGCTAATTGATATAACCGATTTTTAAATTGATATATTTTCAAATTAATTGATTAATTGCACATGAATACAATTGTTTTAGCTCTTATAATATTGGGATTAGTGGGTGCCGTTTCATCCATAATTCTTTTTTTTGTTGCCAAAAAATTTCAGGTTTTTGAAGATGTTCGTATTGCTCAAGTAGAAGAGGCTTTGCCTGCTGCCAACTGTGGTGGCTGTGGCTTTCCAGGCTGTCATGGTTTTGCCAATGCCTGTGTGAGCGCTCCTTCGCTCGATGGCTTGCTGTGTCCGGTAGGTGGCAATCAAACGATGCAAAAAGTAGCTGCTATTATGGGCAGAACGGCAGTGGAATCTGCTCCTACAGTGGCGGTAGTTCGTTGTGGTGGCACCTGCGACCACCGTCCGCGTACCAGCGACTACGATGGGGTGAAACATTGTTTTATTGCTCACAATTTGTACAGTGGCGAAACGGGCTGTTCGTTTGGATGCTTGGGCTTAGGCGATTGCGAAGTAGCATGCGAATTTGATGCTATACACGTAAATCCCATCACAAAACTGCCAGAAGTGGACGAGGAAAAATGTACCTCCTGCGGTGCCTGCGTCAAAGCATGTCCAAAACTATTGATAGAGTTGCGCAAAAAAGGACCCAAATCGCGTCGCATTTATGTGAGTTGTCGCAACGAAGACAAAGGACACATTGCCCGTAAATCGTGCGATGTGGGCTGTATTGCCTGCGGAAAATGTGAAAAAGTATGTCCTCACGGCGCTATAACAATAAGCAATAATTTAGCATTTATTAACGATGATGCTTGCAAACTTTGTAGAAAATGTGTCGAAGTATGCCCAACCAACGCTATTGTTGAACTGAACTTTCCTCCACGTAAAGTTAAAGAAGAATCACTTGTATGAAAACATTTAAAATGGGTGGCATTCACCCCTCAGAGAATAAACTCTCTGCCGGAAGACCAATTCAACTTGCTAATATACCAAAGCAAGTTGTGATTCCTTTGTCGCATTATATTGGAAATCCCAGCGAAGCTGTTGTAAAAAAAGGCGACTTTGTAAAAGTAGGTCAGCTCATAGGAAAAGCTAACGGATTTATTTCGGCTAATGTGCATGCCTCTGTTTCGGGCAAAGTGAACAAAATTGATGTTCAATTAGATGCATCGGGATATAAAAGACTTGCAGTATTTATAGATGTAGAAGGCGACGAGTGGTTAGAAACCATCGACCGCACGCCTACTATTATCAGCGAGTGTTTACTTTCGAGGGAAGAAATACTAAAAAAAATTCAGGATGCCGGCATAGTTGGGCTTGGTGGTGCCACCTTTCCTGCTCACGTAAAACTATCGCCTCCTCCGGGTAAAAAGGCAGAAATACTGATTATTAATGCTGTTGAATGCGAATCGTATCTCACCTGCGACCACCAGTTAATGCTCGAAAAAGGGGAAGAAATTTTAATTGGAGTTAGCATTTTGATGCGTGTATTGGATGTAAAACAAGCTGCCATAGGCATCGAAAACAATAAAAAAGATGCCATTGCACATCTTTCAAAATTGGCTGAAAAGCACACAGGAATACGCATAGAAGCTTTGAAAGTACAATACCCACAGGGTGGTGAAAAACAGCTCATCGATGCCATCATTCAACGTCAGGTGCCAAGTGGACGCATCCCAATTGAAGTTGGCGCAGTGGTGCAAAATGTAGGAACTACCTTTGCTGTGTATGAAGCTGTTCAGAAAAATAAGCCCATGATTGAGCGCGTATTGACTATTACAGGTAAAGAGGCTTCTAATCCGGGCAATTATTTGGTGCGTCTGGGAATTTATTTAGCTTCGGTAGTTGAGCAAGCTGGTGGTGTTCCTGCCAACACGGGAAAAATAGTTGGTGGAGGTCCTATGATGGGGCGCTCGCTTATGAATCTGAACGTTCCGATGGCAAAAGGCAGCGCCGGTATATTATTTATCAAAGCCGAGGAATCATTACGAAAACCAATTCAGAATTGCATTCGCTGTACGAAGTGTGTGCGTGTTTGTCCTATGGGGCTTGAGCCCTTTTTGCTCATGAACCAAAGTGAACGAAATATGTGGCCGGAAATGGAAAAAAATCGCGTTATGGATTGTATCGAGTGCGGCAGTTGTAGCTACACCTGTCCATCCAACAGACCTTTATTGGACTATATTCGCTTTGGGAAAACTACGGTGGGAAGTATTATCAGAAATAGAAAATAATTTATGGAAAAACTTATTATTTCGCCTGCACCTCACATTCATGGTGGCGATTCCGTTAAAAAAAACATGACTGCCGTGTTGCTTGCTTTGTTGCCAGCCCTGTTAGTCGGTTTTTATTTCTTCGGATTGGGTGCACTCATCATCACGCTTACTTCGGTAATAAGCTGCGTGCTTTTTGAGTATATTTTGCAGCGTTATGTGCTACGCATCGAAACCTCCATCAGCGATGGTTCAGCCGCTGTAACTGGTTTACTGTTAGCCATGAACTTACCCACCAATTTACCAATCTGGATTATCGTTATTGGTGCTTTGGTTGCCATTGGTATCGGAAAAATTACTTATGGTGGTTTAGGAAACAATCCTTTTAATCCAGCATTGGTAGGGCGCGTATTTTTACTAATATCTTTTCCGGCTCAAATGACTTCGTGGCCATTGCCAACGCCCTTTTCCTCCCATTATTTGGATGCTGAAACTGGTGCCACTGTTTTGTCAATTATAAAAAGCCACTTGGGCGAACTACCATCCACACTCAGCTTATTTTTGGGAAATATGAGTGGTTCGATGGGCGAAATTTCCTCAGCTGCCCTGCTACTTGGGTTGCTCTATTTATTATTAAAGAAAACAATAAGCTGGCATATTCCTATTAGCATTCTTAGCACTGTGTTCGTGTTTACAGCATTATTAAATTATTTCAAACCAGATGTTTACGCCTCGCCTTGGTTGCATATGTTTTCGGGCGGTTTAATGCTTGGTGCTATTTTTATGGCAACCGATTATGTAACGTCACCCATGAACCCCCGCGGCATGTTAGTTTATGGTTTTGGAATTGGAATTATTACAGTGGTAATTCGTGTTTTTGGTGTCTATCCAGAGGGTGTCTCGTTTGCCATTCTTATCATGAATGGGTTCACGCCCATCATTAACACCTACATCAAGCCAAAACGTTTTGGAGAAAACATAAAATAACTTTTTAAACGAAAAAAATGGCACAATTAAAATCAAGTTTTAAAAATATGGTATTGGTGCTTTCGGGCATTGCCTTGTTTGCAGCTACAACCTTAGCCTCGGTGTACGAATTTACCAAGGCGCCCATTGAGGCGTCCAAAGTAGCCAAACAGCAACATGCCATCAAGGAAGTACTACCTGCATTCGATCATTTGTCTCGACCCTTAAAAATAGCAGATGGCAATGAAAACATGGTAGTTTATAAAGCTTTTGATGCAACGAATCAATTTGTAGGAGCAGCAGTCGAAACATCTTCGAATAATGGTTTTGCAGGTAAAATTGTCATCATGGTAGGTTTTGACAAATCGGGGAACATTGTGAACTACTCGGTACTGGAGCAAAAAGAAACTCCGGGCTTAGGCACAAGAATGGTGGAATGGTTCAAAACAAACAAGGGTAAACAAAGTATAATCGGCAAAAATCCGGCAACGACTAACCTCACGGTGAGTAAGGATGGCGGCGATATTGATGCCATTACAGCATCCACCATTTCGTCGAGAGC
Organism: Porphyromonadaceae bacterium CG2_30_38_12; assembly: GCA_001873635.1. Taxonomy (GTDB): domain Bacteria; phylum Bacteroidota; class Bacteroidia; order Bacteroidales; family Paludibacteraceae; genus Paludibacter. The sequence goes on from MNZK01000046.1 coordinate 29,126, forward strand.
ATTCTTATTTACGGTGCACAATGCCTACAAAGCTTTTACATCTAACAAAAATGAAGTAGTAGCTTCGATAAACGACTCTATAAAAAGTAATTCAATTCAATAACAAGGAAAACATCATGCCTAAAAATTCAAACCTGAAAGTATTCCTGAACGGATTTATTAACGAAAATCCAACCTTTGTGCTCATCTTAGGTATGTGCCCAACTTTAGCCACTACCTCATCGGCAATCAACGGGTTGAGTATGGGATTAGCTACCACTTTTGTTCTCTTTGGCTCCAATGTAGTTATTTCAATGCTCAAAAAAATCATTCCCGACAATGTTCGCATCCCTGCTTATGTAGTTGTTATAGCAACCTTTGTGTCGGTTGTTCAAATGTCCATGCAAGCATATTTACCTGCTTTGTACGAAAGTTTAGGAATTTTCATTCCACTGATTGTGGTTAACTGCATTGTGCTGGGGCGTGCCGAAGCCTTTGCAGCCAAAAATACGGTTTTCAAATCCGCACTCGACGGATTGGGAATGGGATTAGGCTTTTCGATGGCTCTCACCATGCTGGGCTCCATACGCGAAATTTTAGGCACAGGAAAAGCCTTTGGCTATACCTTATTCCCCGATAAATATGGTATGCTTATTTTTGTGTTAGCTCCAGGTGCTTTTATAGCCTTAGGTTATTTAATTGCTCTGATGAGCAAATTAAAAAAAGCTTGATAATTTACAATCTTAAAAAAAAATAGTAAATAAAAAAACAATATGACTTATATATTAATTTTTATCAGTGCTGTATTTGTGAACAACATTGTTTTGTCGCAGTTTTTGGGTATTTGTCCCTTTTTAGGTGTATCTAAAAAAATTGATACTGCATTGGGTATGAGTGGTGCAGTAGCATTTGTTATGACTATTGCTACCATTTTCACCTACATAATACAGAAATTTATTTTAGAACCACTAAAGGTTGAATTTCTGCAAACAATTACCTACATTCTCATTATTGCTGCCTTGGTGCAAATGGTTGAAATTATTCTAAAGAAAGTTTCTCCAGCTCTTTATCAGGCTCTGGGTGTGTTTTTACCTCTTATTACAACCAACTGCACCATACTTGGAGTAGCCATTATGGTTATTCAAAAAAACTTCAACTTAGTTGAAAGTGTTGTTTTTGCTATATCCACCTCCTTGGGATTTGGTTTAGCCTTAATTTTATTTGCAGGTTTGCGCGAGCAACTCGGATTAACACGATTGCCGAAAGGCATTGATGGAACACCTATCTCGCTGATTACTGCTGGCTTACTTGCCATGGCTTTTATGGGCTTTGCAGGGATAGTGAAATAAGTTTGAAATATTATGTGATTTTTTTACAATAACTATTTTGTAGTTTAAAAAAAAGCACTATCTTTGCACCGCTTTAGAAATAAAGCAAACGCTATAAAGTTAGCGCTTTACAAAAATATCGGGCGTTTAGCTCAGCTGGTTCAGAGCATCTGCCTTACAAGCAGAGGGTCATTGGTTCGAATCCATTAGCTCCCACAAAAAAGCCTGAATTCTTATTGAAATCAGGCTTTTTTATTGATTAAATCCTTTATATAGCCAATGAATCAATAAGGCTACTTGGTGAATAATTATAAATTGCTTTAATTTCTGCTGTGGTTTGTATTTAATTAGAATTTTAGAAAAGTATTGATGGAATTTGAGAATAAAATAGTTATAAAAGGTGCAAGAGAACACAACCTCAAAAATGTTTCATTGGAGATTCCGCGAGATTCTTTGATTGTGTTTACAGGTTTATCCGGTTCAGGAAAATCATCCCTGGCGTTTGATACAATTTACGCAGAAGGGCAGAGGCGTTATATTGAATCACTTTCTGCATACGCTCGTCAGTTTTTGGGCATGCTTGAAAAGCCTGATGTTGATTTAATTGAAGGTTTAAGTCCGGCTATTTCTATTGAACAAAAATCTATAGCTCATAATCCACGTTCGACTGTAGGAACTGTAACGGAAATTTATGATTATTTAAGACTTCTTTTTGCAAAAGTTGGGAAACCATATTGTTATAATTGCGGCAGACCGGTGGAGAAACAGAATTCAGAACAGATTATTGATACAATTCTGAATAACTTTAGCGGAAAGCGAATAAATATTTTAGCTCCTGTCGTGCGCGGAAGAAAAGGACATTACCGCGAACTGTTTGAAGATATTCTCCGTGATGGATTTGTGAAAGCCCGTGTTGATAATGAAATAATTGAAGTCGTTAGCGGATTTAAGTTAGACAGATATAAAATTCATAATATTGAAATAGTCATTGACAGACTCAAAGTAGATGCAAACTCCCGATTCAGACTGAGTGAATCTGTTGATGTAGCACTGACATTTGGTGAAGGAAATTTAATTGTATCAGACGGGAATGAAGATTTTCTTTACAGCCGTAATTTTTCCTGTCATTACTGTGATATAAGTTATCAGGAGCTTGCCCCAAATTCTTTTTCATTCAATTCACCATTCGGAGCTTGTCCTGACTGCGATGGATTAGGTGAGAAAAAAGATTTTGATTTGGACTTGATAATTCCGGACTGGAATAAATCAATTAATGAAGAAGGAATAGCGGCAATCGGCAAACCTCGAAATATCTGGTTCTTCAATCAGCTCGAAGGTGTATCAAAAACACTTGGATTTACTTATGATACTAGGCTAAAAGATTTATCAAAATATCAGTTGGATATTTTACTGAAAGGAAGTAAAGAAAAGATTGAATTTACTTATAATTATGGTGGTGGAAAATCTGTAACATATAAACACAAATTTGCAGGTGTACTCAATTATCTGAAACATTATTATGAAAACACGGCATCTAATTCTGTAAGAGAATGGGCTGAATCTTTTATGTCCACTACAAAATGTTCCACATGCAATGGAATGAAATTAAGGAAAGAAAGTCTTGCCGTAAAAATCAATGACTTAAATATCAGCGAAGTGACGGAAATGTCGTTGCTTAAAGCAAAAACATTTTTTCAAAATATTAATTTCAGTGAGAGAGAAAAAATTATTGCTCAGCCGATATTGAAAGAAATCAGTGAGAGAATAAATTTTTTATTAAATGTTGGACTTGAATATTTAACATTGGGAAGAGAAGCACGGACATTATCAGGCGGTGAATCTCAGAGAATAAGGCTTGCAACACAAATCGGAACTCAGCTTTCCGGTGTTTTATATGTTTTGGATGAACCAAGCATCGGATTACATCAGTCAGATAATCTGCGGCTGATTAACTCATTAAAAAATCTCAGAGATTTGGGAAATACCATAATTGTTGTTGAACATGACAGAGAGACAATAGAAAACTCAGATTATTTAGTTGATTTAGGTCCACGAGCCGGTGAACACGGCGGAAAAATTTGTTTATCAGGTGAGTATAATAAAATCATGAAAAGCACAAATGGTTTTAGTTCTCTTACTGTTGATTATTTGAAAGATAAAAAGAAAATTGAAATCCCGAATGAATTGCGAAAAGGGAACGGGAATTCAATTAAACTTTATGGTGCAACGGGAAATAATCTTAAGCATGTAAATGTTGAATTCCCGCTGGGAAAATTTATTGCTGTCACCGGATTAAGCGGTTCCGGAAAATCATCTTTGATTAATGAAACTTTGGTTCAGATTTTATTGAAAAATTTTTTCAATTCAAAAGTGAAGCCGCTTCCATATAAGAAGATTGAAGGATTACAATACATTGACAAAGTAATTGAAATTGATCAGTCACCAATCGGAAGGACGCCTCGTTCAAATCCTGCAACATATATTGGCTTATTTACTCATATCAGGGATTTGTTTACAGAACTTCCCGAATCGAAAATCCGCGGATATAAAGCCGGGCGTTTCAGCTTTAATGTTAAAAGTGGCAGATGTGAAGTTTGTGAAGGTGCTGGTCTTCAGAAAATTGAGATGAATTTTCTGCCAAATGTTTTTGTGAAATGCGAAAACTGCGGAGGGAAAAGATACAATCATGAAACTCTTGAAATTCTTTATAAAACAAAATCAATAAACAACGTTCTTGAAATGACAGTTGAAGAAGCACTGGCTTTCTTTGAGGATTTTCCAACTATCAAAAGAAAAATTAAATCACTAAACGATGTCGGACTTGGATATATTAAGTTAGGACAGCAGGCTACAACACTCTCCGGAGGTGAAGCTCAAAGAGTAAAACTTGCTACAGAATTGAGCAAAGTAAGTACCGGAAAAACCTTCTATATTCTTGATGAACCAACGACGGGACTTCATTTTGAAGATGTGAAAGTTCTTCTTGATGTATTAAACAAACTTGTCGATAAAGGGAATACAGTTCTTGTTATTGAACATAATATGGATGTAATAAAAGTTGCTGATCACATTATTGATCTTGGTCCCGAAGGCGGAGAAAAAGGCGGGGAAATAATTGCTGCCGGAACTCCGAAAGAAATTATTAAAAATAAAAAAAGTATAACCGGACAATTTTTACAAACAGAATTTAAAAGATTAGGAGTATCACTATGAAAACAACTCTGAATGAATTCAAGGTATATCGGGCAGAAATGAATGATAAAATACTGAACTCAGGATTCAGAGATTTTAACAAATTTTTTGCTCTTGATAACAAAGCATATATCGACGGGGCACTGTCATCAAAAGTAAAAGAACTTATGGGACTTGTTGCTTCGATGGTTTTACGATGCAACGATTGTATTTTGTATCATATTGATCGTTCAGTACAGGAAGGCGCAACAAGGCAGGAAATGTATGAAAGTTTCAATATTGCATTAATTGTTGGCGGTTCGATTGTTATTCCTCATTTGCGATTTGCAATGGAACAATTAGACAATATTCTGAAGGATAAAAATGAGTAAAAAAATTTTCCTTTGTAAAAAAA
>MNZK01000103.1 GCA_001873635.1 Porphyromonadaceae bacterium CG2_30_38_12
CTCAAACGAAAGCAAAGACAATTTTGACAACGGGACGAGAAGTTTATCCCGATGTTAAATCGGGAAGTCCCGTTTTTCGCTCAAACGAAAGCAAAGACAATTTTGACAACGGGACGAGAAGTTTATCCCGATGTTAAATCGGGAAGTCCCGTTTTTCGTTCGTAATGTATTTTAACTTTTAAAAGCGAAACTTGCGTGTTTCGCTTTTTTCTCAAAAAAATCATCAACATTCAACTCCTTCGCCCAAATGGTGGAATTGGTAGACACGCTAGTTTCAGGGACTAGTGGTCGTAAGGCTGTAGGGGTTCGAGTCCCCTTTTGGGTACAAATGCGCAGATGGTGAAATTGGTAGACATGCTACTTTGAGGGGGTAGTGCCGGTTACGGCATGTGGGTTCGAGTCCCATTCTGCGCACTTTTATGGAAATAATGCTACATTTTGTAGCATTATTTTTTTTGTTTATAGTTTTCTCATGCTTCATTTTTAAATATGCCTGTTTAAAAATTTCACTCTTCATTTTTGATTTTCCACATTTAAAATACCTCATTATATATCTTCATTTTCGAAGTGTTAAGGATTGATTTTTTGTCTAAAATCAGGTCTGACGGCTATTTTCTTGTTTTTTTTAGTGTTATTTAACTTTTCTGTCACTTGCTTTATATGCTTTGATATAATCTATGTTCTTGTTAATCAATAATTTATTTGTTTTGTATGATTGTATTATGTTTTTTGATGTTTTTTTCAGAATTAGTTATAGTTTAGATGAAATACCACTATATTTGAAAAGGAATAATACGAAAAACACTCAAAAAATTCTTTAGAAAAAAAGCTACAAATTCAGGAAGTTTTTGTCATCGAAAGTTTTACAAAATATAAGAAGCTATTGGAGTTTAATGTAGTTTTCATGTAGTAGTTTAATCTGTGTTTTGTACTAAATGTTCCAATTTATAGATATTAATAAAATTCCAAAGCAATGAAATCAACCAATAAGAAAAGTGAAAATTCGTCAGCTCAAGAACGAAAATTGTTACGTACTATTATTGATAATGTGCCGGTTTGTATTTATGCAAAAGATTTAAAATTTCGCAAAACCTTGGTGAATGCGCATGAATTGAAGCAATTTGGTTTTAATGACGAGTCGGAAGTATTGGGTAAAACGGACACAGAGCTTTATGGTGAAAGTGTTGGTGCCGATACGCAGGTAGAAGATAGTAAGGTGATGATTGATGGAAAGTCTATTTTAGATGAGGAGAAGCATTTAGGAAACGGTATTTGGGCATTGATTTCGAAACTACCTTTGCGCGATGAAAGTGATAAAATTGTTGGGATGGTTGGTATAAGTGTCAATTTTACTGAACACAAAAAGTATCGAGAACAATTGGAAGTTTTCAATCATATTTTTAATGATTTGTCTGATGCTATTCAAGTTTCGTACGAAGATGGACGCTTGTTTTATCTCAACAAAATTGCCAGTCAACGTTTGGGAATTGAGCCTGATGAGATTTGGAAATTCCATGTTTGGGATTTTGAAACCGTTTTTGCACATCAAGAGGATTGGCAGCAACATGTTGATTTTTTGAAAAAAAACAAAATGGTAACTATCGAAGGGGTAAATATTAATCAAGTTACTGGTGATACTATTCCCGTAGAAGTAACTGTTAAATATTTAGTAATCAATGAAACAGGTTTTGTTGTTGCTACCTCGCGCGACATTAGCGAACGTCGCAAACACGAATTAGAATTACAATCGAGTTATGAGCGACTGAATGAACTATCCAAACAATCAAAAACTTTTGCTTGGGAAATTGATACCAACGGTACGTTTACATTTATGAGCCCTATTGTGGAAATTGTGTTGGGTTATACCCCAGCCGAAATGATTGGGAAAATGCATTTTTATGATATTCTTAGTATCGACAACAGAACAAAGGTTACGAAGGAAGCATTCGGTATAATAGCTGATAGAAAAGAGGCATTTAATTACGAAAAAGTAGCTTTATGCAAAGATAATACACCCATTTGGCTATTAACAAATTGTGCACCTATGTATAATGAAAAAGGTGTTTACATTGGTTATCGGGGCAGTGATACAGATATTTCGGAACAGAAAAAATTGCAAAGTAAGCTTGAAAAAGCACGTTTTGACGCCGAAAAATCGGCAAAAGCGAAGGAGCTTTTCTTGACAAACATGAGCCATGAAATACGCACGCCATTAAACGTGATTATTGGTATGATACGCGAGATTGGCAAAGAAAATTTGCTGAAATCGCAGCAAACGTACCTCAAACATGCCGAATCGTCAGCTTATCATTTATTATCCATCATTAATAATGTGTTGGATATGTCAAAGATTGAGGCTGGTGAATTTGTGCTCGATCACAAAGACTTCAACATGTCGGCAATGCTTAGTAATATTGGCAGTATTCTGAAATCGAGAGCCAGCTCCAAAAAAATTAACTTCGATGTAGTTAGTAACGACAATATAGCACGCGCACTACGAGGTGATTCGCTCCGATTAAGCCAAGTTCTGATTAACCTTTTAGGTAATGCTATCAAATTTACTGATCAAGGTTTTGTGAATCTAACAGTGCGTTTGGTGGAAGAAAATGCCGAATATCAAAAAATTCGCTTTGAGGTTTCTGATTCTGGAATTGGTATGAGTGAAGAATTTTTAAACAATATTTTTAATAAATTTACTCAGGAAAACGACCACTCAAATCGAAGTCATGAAGGTACTGGCTTGGGCATGAGCATTTCTAAAGAAATTGTAGAGTTGATGGGAGGAAGCATCGAAATTGCAAGCGAAAAGGGTCGAGGAACAAGCATGGCTTTTGAACTGATTTTTATGCTTGGTAGCGAGGACAATTTAATACGTATTGACCGAACAACAAGAAATTTTGATATTTCTGGTACCAAAGTTTTAGTGGTTGAAGACAATGAAATGAATCGTTTTATTGCTCACCAAAGTTTGATGCAGGCTAAATGTGTGATTGATGAAGCGGGAAACGGTCTGGAAGCTATCGAAAAATTGAAAACGAATCATTACGATATTGTTTTGATGGACATTCAAATGCCTGAAATGGATGGTGTGGAAGCAACTAAAATTATTCGCAATGATATGAACATTCAGGTACCTATCATAGCGCTTACTGCCAATGCTTTTAAGCATGACATTGACTTGTATTTAAGTATTGGCATGGACGATTTTCTGATTAAACCATACAAAGAAGAAGAATTGTTTTCGAAAATAGAATCGAATTGTCGCCTCGAAAAGCATCAAACTCAACTTGCTAAGAATGATGATGTGCAATCAATTCATTCTGATTCAGTTCAATCTAACGAAACAGGAGTGCTTTACAAGCTCGACCAACTTCAAATTATTGCCAATGGCGACCAAAAATTTGTTGATACTATGCTCGACATGTTCGAGAAAATTGCGTCGGACACAATTTTTAAAATGTCCAATGCTTTGGTTAGTAGTGATATAGATAGTATTAAACAACTGGCGCATAAAATAAAACCAAGTTTGGATAATATGGGAATTACTATTTTATACGATGATATTCGGACATTGGAAAATTTTAATTTAAAAACAAATTGTCCCGATACTTTGCGCCAGAAAGTACAATTTGTAAATGCAACCTTATCAGGTATTCTAATTGATTTACAAAAACGCAAACAAACAAATTTATAAATACTCAATAAATTAAAATTTTATGTTTTTCGACCACACTACATTAAGTTATATTTTTATTGGCTCGGCTATTTTTTCTTTGTCTCTTTCAATTTTAGCTTTTTCCAATAAGAATAATTCTGCCAATAAATCTTTGGGCTTGTTGCTTGTGGCTACAAGCATTTGGTCATTTTTCTACGGTTTGGAATTGATGGCGCATCAATCGAAGTTTATCTACGCTTTCATAACCTTACAGTACGTAGGTATTGCTACCATTCCCATTTTTTTATTAATTTTTGCTTCGCATTATGCCGAGAAAGATAGTTGGATAAATTTTAAAAATATAATTAGCATATCTCTTGTTCCATGTATTACTTTCAGTATGGTTGCTACTAACCATTGGCACCATTTGTTTTACAAAACGAGTGAGCTTATAACTATTAACGATTTAACGTATCATGCATTTACTAAAGGTGTTTTCTATTTTTTACATTTGACTTTTTCTTATAGCTTTGTTTTAGTAGCCATCTACATCCTTGTTTCTACTTATTTTCGTGTTTCGCGCGAAAACAAAGCACGCGTTTTGCTAATACTTGTTAGCACATTAATACCCTATGTTTTTAGTTTGCTTTATGTTGTAGGCATTGCTCCCGAAGGAAATATTGACCTGACGCCATTCGGTTTTCTGCTAATGGGTTTGCTTGTAATTATTGGCACTTTTAATGCTGGTTTGTTGGATATAAAACCTGTTGTTCTCAATGCCTTATTTTCTAGTATTTCTGATGCTATTTTAGTGGTTGATTTGAATGGGGTCATCACCAGCTCCAACCCGAAAGCTATTGAGTTGATCGAAACTGCTGTGTTGCCGCCCGCTCAAATTGATTTTTTAATTCATTCTCAAAATTACATGCTGCACAAGTATGATAGTGCTCAATACATGGAGATTGATGCTGAGAATAAAACATTTCGTGTAGAAAAAACCCCAATTACCAATCACCGGCATCAGACAATTGCTTACATGTTTTTGATTGTGGATATTACGCAAGAAAAACTTATTCAACATGCCTTGAAGCATAGCGAAGAAAAATACCGTGTTTTGTTTGACAATGCGCAGGAGGGTATTGCGGTGATTCAGCTTATGAAGTTTGTGTTTTTCAATCCTATGTTATTAAAAATGACCGGATACGACAAACAAAGTTTGCAGGATATAAATTATACGAATTTAATTTATCCAGCTGACTTGCCTTTTGTCGAACAAGCTTATGGCGCTGTAGCTGCGGGGCAACAATCTGATAATAAACTTCAATTTCGCTTGCAAACTAAAAATGGCGATTTGTGTTGGATTGAATTAAGTGTCATACTTATTGAATGGAACAATCAGCTGGCAGGCTTGCTTTTTATCAATAACATCAATGAGCAGAAACAAGCTGAACAACTAAAAGAATTGTTGATTTCTATTTCAAATACCTATATCAACGCACCCATTGATAAATTTGACAGTACGATTAATGCTTCATTGCGCGAAATGGGTGAATTTGTTCATGCCGACCGTTCGTATATTTTTGAGTATGATTGGGATAAAAATATTAGTAACAATACTTTTGAATGGTGTGCTGAGGGGATTTCGGCTGAAATTCAAAATTTGCAACAAATACCCTTAGATGTTATGCCGGTGTTGGTTGATGCTCATCGCAACAACAAACCTTTGTATATTAACAATGTAATGGAGCTTGAACCAGACGATGATTTACGTAAAATACTGGAGCCTCAAGGTATTTTAAGTTTGATAACTATTCCTATGATACACGAAGGGCTTTGCGTAGGGTTTGTAGGTTTTGATGCGGTGAGAGTGCCACACATTTTTTCGGACAAGGAGCGTATGTTGTTAGAGGTTTTTTCGCAAATGATTGTGAACTTATCTAACCGGAAAAGAACGAATGATTTGATTCACCAGCAAATTGCTGAACAATACTTAGTTAACACAATATCTTCCGAATTTGTAAGTGCTGACCATAAGAATATTGATGCAAAAATTCAACACATGTTGCAGCAAACTGGGGAGTTTTTCAAAGTGGACAGGAGCTACATTTTGCGCTATTCGGACGATTTAACAATCGAAACGAATACCCATGAGTGGTGCGCTGCTGATGTGGTGTCCGAAATGAAGAATATTAACCACGTGGATATTAATATTTTCCCATGGTGGAAAGATCAGATTGACAAAAAAGAAATTATTTACATTCACAACTCCAATGCACTGCCAGAGCATGCGGCTATCGAAAAAGCTGAATTCCTTCGTCAGGGAATAAAAACTTTGCTTTGTTTTCCAATTGTCAATAATAATACCTTGATAGGTTATTTTGGTTTTGATGATGTTCAGCGGGTGCGTACGTGGGACAGCAATCATATTCGCTTGATTGAAATATTGTCGAATATTGTGGGCGATGCACTTATCAAAGCAGAAACTGAAATAGAACTCATTCGTTCCAAAGAGCTTGCCGAAGCAGCCAGTGTTGCCAAATCAAATTTCTTGTCAAACATGAGTCACGAAATTCGTACCCCACTCAATGGCGTGATTGGTTTTACGGAATTATTGCGCAATACAGTACTCAATAAGACGCAAAAAGATTACCTCGATAATGCTATTACTTCAGCCAATTCGTTACTCGGTGTTATTAGTGATATTCTTGATTTTTCAAAAATTGAATCGGGTAAAATGGAGCTCGAAACGATTAAAACTGATATTATTCAACTTTTTGAAAATGCCACTGATATTATTAAAGTACATGCAGCCAACAAAGGGCTGGAATTGTTGCTTAACATCAACCCCGAAATACCTCGTTTTGCCTTTATTGACCCCATACGAACGAAGCAAATTTTGGTTAATTTGCTTAGCAATGCTGTTAAATTTACTCACATAGGAGAAATTGAATTATGTTTGGATTTTGAATTGATAGATAACCATTCTGGAATGTTTAAAGTACGTGTACGCGATACGGGTATAGGCATAAAAGATGACCAACGTAACAAACTTTTTAAAGCTTTTTCGCAAGCCGACACTTCTACTACACGGCGTTATGGTGGCACCGGTTTGGGATTAATTATTTCCAATTCATTAGCGCAAAAAATGGGTGGAAGTATAGGTTTTCAGAGCGAATATGGCAAAGGAACAACTTTTAGTTTTAACATAACTTGTGATTATGCTTGTGGTGAAAGGCTTGATTATAAAAATATTAAAAAAATTAGTCGGGTGCTTGTGGTGGACGATAATGCCAACAATCGGTCTATTTTAGAAAATACTTTAAAGTATTGGAAAATTCAATTTCAGGGTGCCGAAAGTGGTGCACAAGCACTTCAACTGATAGCACAAGATGAAAAATTCGACTTGATCATTATGGATTATCACATGCCCGAAATGGATGGTTTGGAAACTATTGCTCGCATACGTGAAACGATGAAAGATTTTGCCTGTCAGCCAATTATTATGCTACATAGTTCGTCCGACGATATGACTTTGCACGAAAAATCGAAAGCACTAAAAGTACGGTTCTTATTAACAAAACCTGTGAAGCAAGATGAACTTTATTTTTACCTCAACAGTGTGCAGTGTGACGATAGTGTCAACGAATCATTGTTGTCGGATACACAGAGTGAACAGATTCAGCCTGAATTGCTTAAGACAAAGGCTTATAACATTCTTGTTGCCGAGGATACGCCAATGAATATGCTCGTAATTGGTAATATGTTGCGTTCATTTTTACCAAATTTCAATTTGTTCGAAGCGCATAACGGAATTGAAGCTATACAGCAGATGAAGCTTTTAGAGCCCGATGTGGTATTGATGGATGTGCAAATGCCTGAGTTGGATGGGTTGGAAGCTACCAAACAAATTCGCCGTTTGAAAAACGGACGTGTGGTGCCCGTTATTGCCCTTACGGCTGGTGTGTCCAAGGAGGAACGCGAATTGTGTTTCAAATCGGGCATGGACGATTTTATTTCCAAACCCATTGAACGAATTGAATTGAAACGAATTGTGGAGAAGTACTTGTTTGATAGCAAACAAGTTAAGCAAGTGGAAAGTGCCGCAGAAAAAGCTGATGACTATCAAATTCCAGCAGTATCGAGGCACTTCAATCGCGAGCAACTGCTTTCGAAAATTGGTTCGGAGGATATTTTGAAAAGTCTGTTGGATATGGCAAGACTTGAATATCCGAAATATATTGCCGAAATTGCTGATGCCATAGTGCATACCGACGAAAAAGAAATAAAACAAAAAGCGCATAAACTAAAAGGCAGTGCGCTGAATATGGAATTTGTAGGTATGGGTGAGTTGGCAAAAGCCATCGAAATGGATGCCGGCAATCCCAAAGCTCTAAACGCACTTATGCAGCAATTAGAGTTGGAATGGAATGAGTTAATAAGCTTGTTTTGAGTAAAAAGCTGAAAAATAAGAGCAATAAAGAAAGAATTAATCCATACAAAGGAAATTTTATGAACGAGAAAATTGACATATTGAACGAAATTGATATACTCTCATTTATCGAAAATCATCAAGGAATGGTTTGGATAAAAGACTTGGAAGGAAGATTTGTGGCTGTAAATTCAGTTTTTGCAAATTATTTTGAGAAAACAGAAAAGGAAATTATAGGCAAAACTGATTTCGATTTTTTTGAAGTACAGGATGCTAATGTGTTTCGTAGTCATGATGCACGTTTGGTTCAAACTGCACAAGCATTTAAAATAGAGGAAACTTTATTTTTGCCCTCACGCACGATCCTAACTGAAACATATAAAGCACCTCTTTACAATAAAAAACATGAAATAATAGGTACTGTTGGTTTCAATCAAGATATTACAAAGATTAAAAAAATTGAAGCTCAAAATCGTAAGCTCCTCAAAGCAATTGAACAAAGTCCGGTTACAATTGTGATTACGAACTTAGATGGTATCATTGAATATGTCAATCCGCAATTCACACAGCTAACGGGTTATAGCTTCGAGGAGGCTATTGGGCTCAATCCACGCGTGCTTAAAACTGATTTTACCCCGGTAGAAAACTTTAAAAACTTATGGGGTAATTTAACTGCTGGCCGCGAATGGCATGGTGAACTGTGTAATCGGAAAAAAAATGGGGATATTTTTTGGGAATCGGCAACCATATCACCTGTTACCGACGAAAGCGGCGTTATAACAAACTATTTAGCTGTAAAAGAAGATATTACTGCTGCCAAAGAGGCTCATAATGTCATCTTGAAAATGTCTAAAATGCAGGATATTTTGGTCGATATTTCAATGCGTAATATCAATTTAGATACAGCTGATATTCAATCAAGTGTATTAGAATCATTACAGCAAATTAGTGAATTTGTAGATGCCGACCGTGCCATTATTTTCTTTTACGATTGGGAAAATAATTGTTGCTCAGCTCAATATGAGTGGTTTAATAATGATTTAACTGCTATTAGCAATGGACTGAACAACATTGATTTGTCACAAATGAGTGCCTGGACAAAAAATCACCAAAAAGCTAAAGTTTTTTACATCCCTGATATTCAATTGTATTTTGGCGAAAGTTCTGAAGACTTAAAACATCGCGGTATTCAAAGTCTCATATCAGTTCCTTTTCATAGTAATAACCAATGCGTTGGCTTTATTAGCTTCGATTCGATTGCAAAGAAACACCTCTACACCGAGAAAGAAATTTCCTTACTGGAGGTTTTTGGGCAAATATATGCCAATTTGTTGCAGCGCAGTCAATTAGAACGTAGCTTGAAGTTGGAAATTGAAAATGCAAAGCATGCCAATCAAGCAAAATCGGAGTTTCTGGCAAATATGAGTCATGAGCTTCGTACGCCACTCAACGGAGTTATAGGCTTTTCGGAGTTGTTGATGGAAACCAACATCACCGATGTACAGCATCAATACGCTTCGGCAATCAATACCAGTGCAAAATCGTTGTTAAACGTCATAAACGATATTCTTGATTTTTCCAAAATTGAGGCTGACAAAATGGAACTCGAGCTGGTGAACACAGATATGATTCAACTTGTTGAAAACAGTATTGATATAATAAAACACAATGCCGAAAAGAAAAATTTAGAGCTCTTGCTCAATATCCCCGATTATATTCCACGTTTTGCATTCGTCGATTCTGTACGCGTTTCTCAAATATTAATAAATCTATTGAGTAATGCTGTAAAATTTACAAACATGGGCGAAATTGAACTCAAGGTAACATTTGAAAGTATAAATAATGAAAATGGAAATTATACATTTAGCATTCGCGATACAGGAATTGGTATTTCAGATATTCAAAAATTAAAACTTTTTAAGGCTTTTTCGCAAGCCGACACCTCTACTACACGGAGGTTTGGAGGCACCGGTTTGGGTTTGAGTATCTCACAAAAATTAGCTCATAAAATGGGCAGTGAAATTTGTTTTGACAGTCAGATAAATATTGGTTCAACGTTTTATTTTACCTTAAACGTAATGTTTGAAACCGATAGCAATGTGTATGTCGAAAAAATCAATAATATTAAAAGAGTGTTGGTTATCGACGATAATATGAATAGTCGCATAAACATTCAGCGTATGCTCTCCAATTGGGGCATCGAAACTGTAACCTGCGAAAGTGCCTCGGAAGCCGTTTTTATACTTCAGATGACTGACCCGTACGACCTTATAATTGTGGATAATCTGATTCATAACTCTACCGGTATCGATTCTATTCGTTTAATTTGCAAAAAATTAAATATCACTGTTCAATCTCAAAACTTTTTGTTGCTACATGCATCTTCCGATGATTTTGCTTTTTACAACGAATGTGAGCAAACTGGAATTAAGTTGTTGATTGAAAAACCTTTACGTTACGATGAGGTCTTTAATTATTTGTCTTCAATCAATGTAGATACTGAAATTTCAAAACATGAAATTACTGAAAATACGAACAATTCAAAGATGAATAAAAAATTTAAAATTTTGGTTGCCGACGATGATATGTTCAACATGATGTTGGCAAAAGCAATGATTGGTAATATTGTTCCTGATGTTGATATTACCGAAGCGGTAAATGGAAAATTAGCTATGGAACATGTTCTGGGCAATGATTTCGATTTGGTGTTTATGGATGTTCAAATGCCCGAAATGGATGGCAATGAAGCTACTAAAGCTATTCGAAGAGAAGAAAGTAAACTGGGAAAACACACTGTAATAGTTGGGCTTACGGCTGGCGCACTGAAGGAAGAACGTGAGAAATGTCTCCAAGCTGGCATGGATGATTTTTTGACAAAACCGATCGATTCGGCTAAACTAAAGGAAACAATCCAAGGTATTTTGAACCGCTAATAATTCAATTTTTTACAAGGAACGAATAGAAATAATAATTTTAACAAATATAACCATGAAAACAAACAATGAAGATAAATTAATTTTAATTATCGACGATAATCCAATGAATTTGCTGCTTACCTCCAAAATTTTGGAGGGTTTCGGCTTTCGAACTACTACTGCCGAAAGCGGACCTGAAGGCATTGAAAGTATAGAAAAATCAATTCCAGACCTCATTTTATTGGACATTAGCATGCCCGATATGGATGGATATGAAGTGTGCGAAATTATTAAAAAGAATGATAAATGGAAGGAAATCCCCATAATTTTTCTGACAGCTAACACCCAGATGGAAGATTTGGTAACTGGCTTCGAAAAAGGTGGTGTAGATTATATTACTAAACCTTTCAAGAGCGAAGAACTATCCGTGCGTGTAAAAACGCACTTAGATTTGGCAGCATCTAAACTCGAAATTATTGCTATGAATCGGCAGCGCGACAAGCTCTATTCCATCATTGCACACGATATTCGGTCTCCTCTTTCGGGCATTCTGCAAACCATCGATGCCATCGAACAAGGTTTTTTTGACCCAACAAGCGATGACTTTAAAGATATTATTCACCATTTGCGCGAACGCACTCACGAAACGAGTACCTTGCTAACCAGTTTGTTGCAATGGACCCGAATCAAAGGCGACCGCGTGAGCATAGAACCTAAGCAAACCAATATGTTTGTAGTAGTTACAAGTTGTGTGCAGCTGCTCGAAGCTAATGCAGGTATGAAGGACATTAATATTCACATTGACTCAGACCCTAACGCGGTGGCTTGGTGCGATGAGGTTTCGATGCATACCGTAATTCGAAATTTAATTACAAATGCTATTAAGTTTACGCCCAATAATGGAAATATCTGGATAAAAGCGCACCAGGTTGACCAAAAAGTTATTCTCGAAGTGGTGGATAGTGGTATTGGTATGGCAAGCGATACGATTGATAAAATTTTTCAGCGAAACGAACACTTTACCAGCTCTGGCACCAACAACGAACAAGGAACAGGTTTGGGATTGATGATTGTGAAGGAATTTGTTGAAAAAAATAATGGTAAGTTGCATGTGGATAGCGTAATTGGCAAAGGAACATCTTTTGTAATTGAATTGCCAATTAATTGATTTTGTGTAATCTATGAATAAAATAATTTTTCTGTAAAAAGTAAACATAGTATGGAAGAGCCGCTTGTAAATATTCTAATTATTGATGACGATCCGATTTATAGACGATTGTCGTCTTCTATTCTTAAAGAACGATTCAACGTTTTTGCCGCTGAAGCACCATCTGTAGCCTTTCAAATTCTCAAATCACAAAAAATTCATTATGTGATTTGCGACTATCGCTTGCCCGAAATGGATGGTTTGGAGGTTTTAGCTAAAATAAAATCAGATTATCCCTCTGTGGAAGTGATTATGATTAGCGATTCGGGCGATATGGATACGGTTATTGAAGCCTTGCGTAGAGGTGCGGCAGATTATTTTAAAAAACCATTTACGCCTACCGATATTTGGATGTCTATCGAAAAAGCTCAAAAATTAGCAGCGCTCAAACAAAGTTATTTCTCCGAAAAAAATAAAAATACCCAGCTCAAACAAATTGTAGATAGAGAGTTTGGAGTAGAAATGATTGGTAGTTCCAAGGCTATTGCCGAAATAAAAAACCAAATGCGAATGGTTGCTAAAACCCCCGATACATCGGTGCTTATTCTTGGCGAAAGTGGTACTGGTAAGGAATTAGTAGCTCGTGGCATTCATAACTTAAGTAAACGGAAAGAGGAATTTTTTGGGGCTGTGAATATGTCGGCTATTCCCGAAAATTTGTTCGAAAGTGAATTTTTTGGTCATAAAAAAGGAAGTTTTACGGGTGCTATTGGCGACAAGGCGGGATGGTTCGAAACTGCTAACAAAGGGACGCTATTTTTGGACGAAATTGGCGAAATGACACCAAACTTACAAGTGAAACTCCTTCGCGTGCTCGAGGATAGAACTTTCACAAAAGTGGGAACGCAAAATGCTCATCCTTTCGATATTCGCATAGTGGCTGCTACTAACAAACCTATGGAAATTATTTCCTTAGGCAAAGAATTTCGCATCGATTTGTTTCATCGCATTGGCACTTTTATTATTTATTTGCCACCATTGCGCGAACGCATCAGCGACATTCCGGAATTGGTAAAATATTTTGTGGATATGTTTGCTCTCAAAATGGGTAAATCTATTACTAAAATTCAACCGGAGGTTATTGATCTCCTTTCCAATTATACTTTTCCGGGAAATATACGTGAGTTGCGTAATATTCTTGAACGAGCCGTGATTTTGTGTACAGACACTACCTTACGCCCCGAAAGTTTTTCGCTCATGAATACGATCATGAAGTCCGAGAAAACTTCGGATTTTGGTTTAAATACTTTAAACTTGGAAGAGGTTGAAAAATTGGTTATTCTTAGGGCATTAGAAATATCCCGAAACAATAAATCGGAAGCTGCACGATTGCTTAACATTGAATGGAATGCACTTTACAGAAGACTTCAGAAGTTTGCTATCAAAATTTGATGCTGTCAATTTCTCAACTATCTTCGTTATCGAAGAATTTTCTTTGTTTTTTAATAGATTAGGTTTCTTCTGTTTATAATTAAATATCTGATATATAATTGTTTATTTCAATGGCACGCAAGTTGAATACTGATAGATAAACAAATTATTTAGAATTCGTAAATTCATTTAAATTTATCACTCATGAAAACAAACATTTCAAAATTAGTAATCGTAATGTTGTCAGTATTCACGCTAACCCTTACTTCGTGTTTCGACGACAAGTATAAGGATATTAATGCTAACTTGAATCTTGCAAATTTTGACTTCAAAACAACTAAATCGCTTACCGTATCGGTTTCAACGCTCAACAACGCTAACCAACCTATGGGCAATGTTTATATGGAATTATATACACAAAATCCATTGAAGGATGACGGCACACTTATCTCGAATAGCTCCGATTATTTAGTTTATAAGGGTATGACAGATGCCAACGGTTTGCTGTCATGTCAAATTGCTCTGGCATCATCGGTGGACAGCCTAAGCGTTCTCGTAAACCAAATTGGGTTACCTTCTCCACAACAATATAAACTTACTTCGAATGAAATGAACATTATAATTGGAGGTAATTCTGCTCAATCGGCTCCCAAAAAAGTAATCGCAAGTACTGCGGCTGCTGCTTTGCCAGATCCTCTTAAAGTGAATGGGTTTTATGTGTTAGGAAGTTGGGATAAAATGGGACTACCAGCTTATTTAACTACCAACGACTTGGTAGAAAATGATTTTTTAGCCGATGTGAATGCGAGTTTACCCGAATCAGTCAAACTTACTGCCTCGCACCCAGAGTATTTGACAACTGGGCTACAAAGTGGTTTGGTGCTCATCGACTCTGCCGAGGTTTGGGTAACTTTTGTACACGAAGGCGCAGGATATTTGAATGCACTTGGTTTTTATACCTATCCTACCGCCAAAGTTCCTACAACTGTATCCGAAATTACTGACCCTACAATAATATTTCCAAATGTTTCTTATACTGGAAAAGGTGGCTCACTCACATCCGGGAATAAAGTTCAGTTGCTTTATTTAAATCCAAAAACGAATAAATATACAACTATATTCCCTAAAGGTATTACTATTGCCTGGTTTTTGAAAGCAAATGGTTTTAAATCAGGTACTGTAAAAACGACATCAACTACGTTTTATTCCGATTCGAAATTAAACCCCGAAGCAACTCCTGAAAAGCGCATTCACAATGTATTGTTAAAAGATAATGCTCGTAAGTTATTAGTTTTAGGTTTTGAAGATTTGAATAGAGATGGATCGTCAGATGAAGACTTTAATGATGCTGTTTTCTATGCAACTGCAAGTCCTTATACGGCTGTTTTAACTGATGTTTATCAAAAAATAGATACACCTCTCGATAGCGATGGTGATGGCGTTTCGGATACCAGAGACGAATATCCTGCCGATAAAGATAGAGCATTTAACAATTACTATCCTTCGAAAAATAATGTAGGAACTTTAGCATTCGAAGATTTATGGCCCAATAAAGGCGATTACGATTTCAACGATTTAGTGATTGATTACAATTTTAATCAAATAACAAACGCAGCCAATCAAATTGTAGCAGTTGATGCAGAGCTTACCGTAAAAGCAATTGGAGCTTCGCTTCGTAATCCTTTTGCTATCGAATTTAATACTACTGCCGATAATGTGAAGACTGTTTCGGGACAAAATCTGAATAAAGCCATTTTTAAACTTAATGCTAACAAGACGGAGGCTAATCAAAACAAAGCTGTTGTGCCAGTTTTTGAAGATCCTTATGCAGTGCTTGGCTTTACAGGCTCCATTGTGAATACGGTGATCGGCGGTGCTTACTCGGCTCCGAAAACTATTTCGCTTCAAGTGGAATTTAACACGCCTATTGCTTTAACTGCCTTCGGAACAGCACCTTACAATCCATTTATTATTATCAATGGCGAGCGTGGCAAAGAAGTGCACCTACCAGGCAGTACCCCTACTGCTTTGGCTGATATAAGCTTTTTTGGTACTGGCGACGATAACTCGGATGTAGCTTCCGGAAAGTATTATATGTCAGATAAATACCTTCCTTGGGCTATCAATATCCCTGTCGAGTTTAGCTATCCGGCCGAAAAGCAAGATATAACCAAAACCTTTCTAGTGTTTAATAATTGGGCTTCAAGTCGCGGTTATAATTACATGGATTGGTACTTGGATAAAAACGGATATCGCGATGTTACTAAAATTTTTAAAAAATAATTCAGAAAAAATTGTAATTTCATAAAAAAATAAATTATTTTTGACCATAATTTGAACTTATAGTCAGGCGTCCTTCGACAGGGCGTCTGGCTTAAAGCATTTTATTCATTGGTATTGTTGTTAAATTGTTCACTTCTAATTGTATAAATATATTTTTTCAAATAAATTTTTTTAAATGTAATTGTTATGAAAAAGAAAATTTTAATTGTAGATGACAAAACAGAATTTCGCAGATTGACAAAAACGATTTTGTCGAGTGCCTATTTAGTAGAAAGTGCCGAAAACGGACAAGATGCTATAAATTTGCTTCAAAATGGTTTTATGCCCGATTTGATTGTGAGCGACCTTATGATGCCTGTTGTAGGTGGTAAAGATCTTGTAGATCAACTAAAAGCCTCTGGTGCTTGGAAAAATATTCCAATCATAATTCTATCCAGTATTGATAAAAGTGACGAGAAAATTAAACTCATTAAAATGGGTGTCGACGATTATTTGGAAAAACCATACAATCCGCAAGAGCTATTAGCGCGCATCGAAAAATTGTTGAAATAAATTCTACCTTCTTGCATCTTATTTATAGTGTTTTTATAAACCTCTAATTCGATATTTATGAACTGTAACATTGCATATCTCGGTCAAAATAAAGAACTTATCGACCGGCTGTCGGCTCCCAATTCCAATTTTAAGGTATCGGTGATTGAAAAACCATACGAAATTATTAAACTTCATGAAAATATTGATTTGATTATTTACGAAGAAAGTGAGACTGACAACAATTCCATTATTTTGATTAATTTGGTGAAAACCTTGAAAAAACATAAAATTGTTTTTTTTGCAATTCGTAAACAGCTTGCAGTAAGCGAGTTTTTTAAATGCGGCGTTCATGATGTGTATGATCTGGATGCATCACCGCAAGCTATCCTAAAGCGCTTTGAGTTTGTAAAAGCAAATTACGATGCATTGGGAACGAAAAACAAAGAATCGATAGATGGTTTCAAAATTCCGATTTGGAAACGTACTTTTGACATTTTGTTTGCCGGAACAGTTTTACTTTTTTTGCTTCCTATTTTCTTAGTCATTGTTATAGCTATTCGGTTAGAGTCTAAAGGTAAATTTTACTACGCTTCGCCGCGCATTGGCACTGGATATCAGGTCTTTGGTTTCCTCAAATTCAGGAGTATGTATGCCGATGCTGATAAACGTGTAGATGAATTGATGAAAAAAAATCAATATCACGTTGCAGCCGAGTTGGAGGAAGAGCCTGAACTTATCGCCTCTTATGAACATATTGGAGGCGATGATGTCGTACTTATTCACGACGATGGATTTATTTCGGAAGATAAAGTGAAAAAGCAGAAGGCTGTGAAACGCGAAAATGCATTTTTCAAAATGGCTAACGACCCACGTATCACCAAGGTTGGTCGCATATTGCGCAATACAAGCATCGATGAGCTTCCGCAGTTCATCAATGTACTCAAAGGCGATATGTCAATTGTTGGCAATAGACCATTACCACTTTACGAGGCCGAAATGCTCACTACCGACCAATGGTCGAAGCGCTTTTTAGCTCCTGCTGGTATCACTGGTTTGTGGCAGGTTACCAAGCGCGGCGGTGCTAACGTGATGTCAGCCGACGAACGTAAACAGTTGGATATAGAATATGCTGAGAATTTCTCGTTTTGGTACGATATAAAAATCCTGCTCAAAACAATCCCGGCTATGATTCAACACGAAAATGTTTAGCGAACAAGATGGCTTTCGTATTTTTTTACGAAACTTTTCTTCCGCGTATTGCTAAAAAATTCTGATAGCTCATAAAAAATCACATTCAACAAATTAATATATGCGTTCAACATCAGCAAGATTTATGTCCAAGGTTCTTCTAATGAGTATTTTACTTGTGAATTTTGTAATGCTTGAACCAGCATCTGGTACGAGTTTTTCAATTGGCTTGGAACTTTCTGTGGTGGATGCTAACCTGCTTGGAGTAATGCCTGGCGATACATTAATTTTAGAGCCTGGGAAAAGACGCGTTATTCGTATTAATAATATCAAAGGAGACTCATTAAATTATGTTTTGATTCGGAATGGAAATGGCGATGTAATTATTGAAAATGATGATCTTTATTATGGCTTTGTAATATCAAATTCAAGTTTTTTCAGGCTCACAGGTAATGTAAACAATGAAAATAATTTTGGCATTAAAATATTAAAAACTGGTAAAGGCGCTAACGGCTTGGGCATTGGCGAATTAAGTACCAATTATGAAATAGACCATTTAGAAATTGCTAATACCGGTTTTGCTGGAATATTTGCTTTTTCGCAGCCAACCTGTGATTTGATTGCCAATAGAGGATTTTTTGAACAACGAAATTGTATTTTTCGGAACAATTACATTCACGATACCTATGGAGAAGGTATGTATTTGGGGCACTCGTTTTACACTGGCTACACTATTAAGTGCAATAAGGAAGATACAAAAGTTTATCCGCACGAAATTAAGGGATTAAAAGTTTATGATAATTTGGTTGAAAATGCTGGTTACGATGGTATTCAGGTTGGATGTGCCGTTGAGGGTACAGAAGTTTATAACAACAAAATTTTAAATTACGGTACTGCCAACGAGATAATGCAACATTCGGGTATTCAAATTGCTGCGGGAACAAAAATCAGGTGTTACAACAATCAAATAATCACTGGTTCAGGCACCGGAATAACCATGATGGGGCTTGCAGATAGTTATATTTATAATAATTTGATTGTGAACCCCGGTAAGGATTTTTTTCCGAACGATGTTGCACTTCGAATTCATGGAATTTTTGTTGATGACCGTTTAATTTACAAAGGTACCAGTCATTATATTTTTAACAATACCATTATTTCGCCAAAATCAGATGGCATTCGGTTTATTTCAACCGAAACTTCGAAAAGCTTATTAGCTAATAACTTGATAGTTAATCCAGGCTCAAATTATACCTACGAAACAAACGATGCAAAGTATATTTATTTGCAAAAAGGCGCAGATGTTCGCTTAGACAATAATTTTTTTAGCAATTTTGTTGTACCAACTATGCTTGTTGATAGCCTAAATTCTATTTATGAATCAATTAGTAATTTTCCTCTTTCAGGAAAAGGAATTGATATTAGCATATATGGTGTAAACCAAGATTTGATGGGCGTGCCAAGAGCTATGATTCCAAGCATAGGATGTTTTGAATTGCCTGTTAAAAATAATATTTTCAATGTTAAAAAAGATGATATTGATTTTCTGCTAAATAATGAAACTGGATTAATTCTAATCGAGAATAAATCCATTGATATGATGAAACAAGTTGCAATTTTTGATTTATCAGGCAGAAAGGTTTTGAATTTTTCTCAAAACGAACCTCGTTTTTTTATGACAAACATCAAAGGACTACTGAGGCAAGGAATTTATATACTATCCGTTGAACGAAATAGGTCTGTTTTTAAACATAAGTTTGTTGTTGTAAATTAATATTATAGCAAAAAATGTTTTTACTCAAAAAAAAATGAATAATGATTAGATTATTGATTTTGATAACGTTAGGTTTTGTCCCTTTTATTTCACGGGCACAGTCTTCGGGTGTGATAGCCGATAGCGCAGCGACAAAAGTTTTTTCAGTCGATAATTTTGAAATTCCCAAACTATCGGTGTGCATTGATAGTGCACTTGCTTATTCTCCGCTTTTAAAAGCAAACGATGAGCAAATAAATATTATTCTTGAAGATATTAAAATCAGAAAAAAAGCATGGTTGGAGTATCTTATTATTGATGCAAATACCAGATATGGCTTATTTAATCAATTATCGTTGACACAACAAACAGCAAGTGCCGATGTTGCCATTCAGTCGGCAAAGGAACAGTTTAATTATTTTGCCGGACTAACCCTACGCATTCCACTTTCGTATTTTTCGAGTAATAAAAATGAACAAAAAAAATTGAAACTAAGCATTAAGGATGCTCAACTTAAAAAAGAAGACTTGAAAAATGAATTAAAAAAATTAGTTGTAACAGAATATTTTAAATTAAACAGATTAAAAAATTTAGTTGATGTGCATCTTAATAATCTTCAAACTGCCAATATAGATTACATGAAATCTAAAAATGATGTAAAAGCAGGTATGGCTACCATGACAGAGTTTGCAGCTTCATCCACAGCCTATGCGAAGGCTGTGGATGCCTTTGTGTCCACAAAAAACGATTATTATGCGCAGTACTATATCTTAAATATCCTTATTGGTAAAAAAATATAAAACTCAACTATATGAATCTCATTAAGTTCCTGAAAATTATTTACTTAAAATTAATTTATCTAACTATCATACCGATAGTAGTAGGAGGAGTTGTTTTTTTTCTGACAAAGGATTTGCCCGTCAAATATACTAGCTTTTCTACTGTTTTTACCGGTGTTACAACGAATAATGGGTTGGTTGTTGAATCTATTCGAATTGATAATAATGCAACACAAAGTGAGTATAATAATATCATGACAATGCTTAAGTCAACTACATTGTTTGAAGATATATCACTTCATTTATTAACACAGCATTTAATACTTACCAAACCTCAAAAGGATATTATTTCTGAAAAATCCTATAAGGAGCTGATGGCTTCCGTGCCCGATAAAATAAAAAAATTAGTTGTAAAAAATAATTTTGAAAAAACCTATCATAATTTGAAAGCTTACATCGTACACGATGAAAAAAATTACATTTATCGGCTAATGAATTTTGGACATAAGTATTACGGTATTAACGCAATTTCTAATTTAAAAGCTGAACGATTAACAAACAGCGATTTAATAAAACTAAGTTATGAGGCTGAAGACCCTGCAATATGTTTTAATACTGTGAAGTTTGCTACACAAATTTTTGTTAAGGAGTACAGTGAAATTAAAGTAAATCAATCGAATTCTGCTGTTGCTTATTTTGAACAAAAACTAAAAGAAGTATCCGCAAAATTAGAAGAAGCAGAGCAAACGCTCCTCGATTTCAATATCGACAACGACATAATTAACTATTACGAACAAACCGAGCAGGTTACTACACAACAAGAAAAGATTGAAGTGCGCCTGCAAGAGGTTAAGATGGAATACGAAGCTTCCGAAGCAGTGTTAGCCAAATTAGAAAATGAAGTAGAAAAACGCTACAATATTAATTTGCGAAACTCAAAGATAATGCAAATAAGAGATCAATTAGTTGATCTTAACGAAGCTATTACTGCCATTGAACTTGAAAATAATAATTCAAACCGTTCAAAAGTAAATGATTTAAAAACCAAAAGGAGAAAAGTAGAAGGCGACCTTGAAAATAAAATCGATTCGATGAATATCTTTGATTCTAAAAGTCAGGGAATTGAGTCGCAAAGGCTATTATCCGAATGGTTAGATGCAGTGAAAAACCACGAAAATTATGCTGCACTATTAAAATCAATGAAATTGAGGCAAATAGAGTTCATGAAACAGTTTAAAAGGTATGCCCCACTTGGTGCTACGATTAAACGTATTGAGCGTTCAATTGATGTGTACGAACGCGAGTATTTGAATGTTTTGCACGACTTAGGGTTAGCGCGCCAAAATGAGCAAAGTGTTGATATGCGCTCGAATATGCGTATTCTGGATGAGCCAAAATTCCCAATTAATTCCATTCCTTCTAAAAATAAACTTTATGTTGTAATTGCCGTTTTGTTCTCGATTATTTTTTATTTGCTGGCTGTGTTTATTGTCGAATTGATGGATGCCCGTATGAAATCACCTTCTGTTTTAAAATTGAAAACGGGGTTGGATGTGCTAGCAGCTTTTACGGTAATGAATAAGCGCAATAAAAAATACATTAACACGGAAATAGTGAATCAACGAGCCTCACTATTGCTTTTCGAAAAAGTGCGAAAATTAGCCTCCGATAATACAAAACCATTTGTTGTTCAAATTTTTAGTAGCTGGGATGGTGCGGGTAAAAAACTCGTTGCCAATAAGTTTGCTGCTGAAATTGAAAAGCATAACTTTAGCGTAAATATAGTAAGTTTTTGTAATGATGAAGATGATAATGGTGGGGTAAGCGATGCTCAATCCGAGCCCTTTACTATTGCAAATTATTATTCTGAAATAAATAGCTTTGAGAATTACAATCAGTTCATATTAGAAAAAAAGATTACTTCCGACTACTTACTATCAATTTTTCCACCTGTTAGCACTGGTATCGACAATACAGTTATAGTTTCAGTTCCTACTGCCAATTTTATTGTTTATGATGCCAACACATCATGGGCAGATGCCGATATTTTTATGCTCGAAAAACTTAAATCAGTGCTCTCCGAAAATAGTTTATTTGCCGCTCTTACGTATGCTCAACCAGATAATTTAGAGGAAATGTATGGCGATATTCCGAAAAAGCGGTCGTTTATCCGCAAATTGATTAAAAAATTGTTGAAAAGGGTTATGTAGAATTTGCAATGTATTCATTATGAGCTTAAATCCAACGTATTTAGATAATAAAGTGAAACATATCTTACTGGTTTCTTCAGTGGGTATTAGCTTTGTTATACTTATCGGTGGGGCTATTTTCTTTTTTTCTAAAGATAACTTTATTGCAGGTATAGCTCTTTTAATACTTCCAGGTCCAATCATTTATCTGTATAAATTTTTTACGGATCCTCGTATAGGATTTTATTCCGTATTAGTGGCAAATTATTTTGCTATTGGTTTGTCACGCTACATTCCAGCTCCATTAGGCTTAACGGTTGATGGTTTATTAGTCCTTACTTGGTTATCAGTTATTTTTAGTCAGTTCAATAAAAAAGTGCAATGGAAAAATGCTGGTCGCGATTTTTCATATTTTGTCATTATTTGGTACACGATGACATTCCTTCAACTTTTTAATCCAGAGGCTGTTAGTCGCGAGGCTTGGTTCTACGCCATGCGAGGGCAGGGTTTGTATATTTTTCTTACCGTACCACTTACCTATTTAATATTTAATAAACCCAAAGACCTCGATATTTTAATAAAATTAACGGCTTGGTTTACTATTGTTGCTATTATCAAGGCATTATCTCAAAAATACATTGGTGTCGATCAATGGGAATCGCGTTGGTTAAATCAGCCCGGAAACCGATCTACACACATACTATTTGGACAATTGCGGGTGTTTTCTATTTTTTCAGATGCTGGTACTTTTGGAAGCTCAATGGGCTATTTTTCAGTGCTTTACATTGTACTCGCTATTCACGAAGCTAAAAAAAGTTTGAAGTATTTTTATTTGGCTATTGGTTTTATGTCGTTTTTTGCTTTGATGATTTCTGGTACACGGAGCGCCATAGCAGTGCCTTTAACGGGCTTTGCTGTATATGCATTTCTTTCTAAGCGTGTTACTGTTATCGTAAGTGGTGTAACGCTTATGGTGTTGATATTTGTTTTTTTCAAATATACGAATATTGGGCAGGGTAATTACGAAATTAGGCGTATGCGCTCAGGATTTTCGGAAGATAATGCTTCGATGGATGTACGAAACGATAATCGAAAAATCTTTGCCGACTACCTCAAATCCAGACCTTTTGGTGGAGGGGTAGGCTCTGCCGGAAACTGGGGAATGCGCTTTAGCCCAGGTACATTGCTTGCCGAAACTGCAACTGATGGTTTTTACATTCAGATATGGGCTGAGCAAGGTATAGTTGGACTAATTTTTTATTTAATAATGATTTTTTATATTGTTGGAAAAGCATCGTTTTTAGTGTTTTTCCGTTTAAAAAAACCGGAATATAAATACAAGGCAATGGCGCTAACAAGTGGCATGTATGGGCTTATTGTTTCATCTTATACGGCTTCGAGCTTAGGTCAATTACCCAATTTAATCATTGTTTTTGCAAGTATGGCTATGATTTCGCTTATGCCAGAGTGGGAAAAAAACGAAGCAGACGCAATTCTTGTTGAAATAAATAATAAGTAATCCTTTAAATTTTTTAATTCTATGAAAACAAGTCGATTAGATAAATTAGAAGCGGTGCGTGGTTTTGCTGCTCTATATGTGGTGTTTTTTCATGTTTTACCTCAAAAAATATTTTTGTTTGGTGTAAATATAGGTTTTCTTTTTCGCTTTGGACCCGAAATGGTTATCGTTTTCTTTGTGCTTTCGGGCTTTGTAATAAAATTTACGTATGAGCGGTCGCGCGATAAATCTTTTGGTTATTACTTTATTAGGCGCTTTATTCGATTGTACATTCCGCTTCTATTAGTTTTTATAATGGCTTATCTTATAAAATGTTATGAGGCTGGAGGCTGGGCTAATCCTGAAATTAAATACTTAATTGGTAATTTGTTTATGTTGCAGGATGTAATTTCGCTCAAACCAAATGTGATAGTTCCTGCTTATTTAGGAAATGGAGTACTCTGGTCGCTTTCGTACGAATGGTGGTTTTATATGCTGTTCTTTGTTCTTGTTACCTACGTTAAACCTGAAAGAATAAATAAATTCGTAACAATTTTGACGATTGTAGCGGCTGCCACTTATTTAATTTATCCATTCATAGTAAACCGTCTGGTTATGTATTTTGCAATTTGGTGGACAGGCGTTCGATTTGCCGATATGTATCTCAAAAAAGAGGAATTTAATTTTCGAGCTGTTTTTCCTCAAGCCACTTTATTGCTTTCCATTTCAATAATTTTAGCTGTTAATTTGAAATTGAATTTTGAGTTTACGAAAATTTACGCTTACCCTTTAGTTGCTTATCCTTTTGTTGAATTACGCCATTTTGTTTTTACTATTATAGTTCTTTTTGGTGCTATACTTTGGAAAAAACTCAATTGGTTTGGCTTCGATTTGTTTGTCGGGAAATTCAAATACCTCGCTTCCAGCTCGTATGTCATTTATATAGCCCATCATTATTTAGTTATCGAAGCGCAGTATTTTAATTTTCTAAATAATAAAATTATAGAATATGGACTTTATATTATTATACTTTTAATATTCTCCTATTTACTCGAAGTCGTGGTGTATAATCGCATAAAAAATAAAATTCTGAAATGATACAATTCAAACAAATTATTCAGCGACAGCATTTTCCTATTTTAGCTACAAGGCGAATGCTAAAGTTATATTATATTTGACCATTTTTTATTTGTAAATAAAATTGAACTATGCTACTAAAGGGTGAAAATATTATTTGTATTGCCAACACAAGCTGGTTTGGTAACTATGCCAAATCCACTGTTCAGATTATGGAGCGGTTGGCAAAAAACAATCGGGTGCTTTTTGTGGAATATCCTTACACCATAAAAGATGTATTTGCCACCTGGCGTCACAAACAGAGTGCTCCTGTAAAGCGCATGTTGGGTTTTGACAAGCGACTTCAGATTATCGAATCTCCCGTAGGCAGTAGTGCTTACAATTTGGTAATTCCACCCGGAATACCTGTGTTTTTTCTTAAAAATGAGTTCCTTTTTAGGCTTTTATTTCCCATCAATGTTTTTATTTATTGGCTTACGGTACGATGGGCTATTCGAAAACTTAATTTTAGCAACCCTATTGTTGTTACGGCATACAATCCCATTTACGGATTGTATTTGCTGCGTAAATTCAACGAAAAAAAACACGTTTATTATTGTTACGATGGTGTAGAATCTGTTTTTTTTGGTCAGCGTATTTTCGATATAGAGCGTCGGTTTTGTCAACAGGTAGATGCCATAATTACTACATCCGATTTTCTTAACTCTAAGAAAAAACTTTTAAATTCACACTGCAATGTGGTTAAAAATGGTGTTGATTTTCCTCTTTTTCAGCGTTTTGCAAAGCATAATGTGTTTCAACGAACATGTAAAAAAGTGGGGTTTATTGGTAGCCTCGATCCCCGATTCGATATAGATACTATGGAATATGTGGTGGCAAAAATGCCCGATTTCGATTTCCATTTCACTGGCGATATGCGCAATGTAGCACTCAAATCACGTTTAGCCAAATTTGTAAACGTACAATTTTTTGATCCCATTAAGCCTAACGATGTTCCACCGCTATTGGCTACCTATGATGTGGGTATAATACCCTACATTGTAAACGAAGTGAACAAAAATATTTATCCTTTAAAGATAAACGAATATTTATCTGTTGGGGTGCCTGTTGTAATGACGGCTTTTGCCATACTTCCCGAATTTGATACCATGGTGAGTATTGCTACTAACAAAGACGAATTTGTTGCGCAACTAAGAGCCGAAACAAAGTATGATAATACAGTAAAAATAAAGCAACGCATAGAGTTTGCAGCCTCCAATTCGTGGGATGCCCGTACCGAACAGTTCGGCGATTTATTAAATTAATAATTTTTCAAATCTTCAAATCTTCAAACATCATACATTATGAACTTCAGAAACATTGAAAATTTAAACGAAGTAATTCTTCGACGTCTTAGCATTTTACCGCGCGATTTCGATTTGATTGTAGGTATTCCGCGTAGTGGTATGTTGCCAGCTAACTTGCTGGCTTTGTATTTGAATAAACCCTATACCGATATGCACTCGTTCAAAAATGGACATATCTACAAAGCTGGCGAGCGAGGGCAATTTTTTGATATGAAGCAATTTAAAAAAATTCTCATTGTGGATGATAGCATTGCCTCCGGTTCGGCAATGACCAAATCGAAGCAAGAGTTACAAGCCTTGAGTGCCGATTTTGAACTGAGTTTTTGTGCTATTTATATCATTCCAGGCAAAGAAAGTATGGTGGATTATTTTTTCGAAATTGTGCCCTTACCGCGCTATTTTCAGTGGAATATCTTCAATCATACTACCTTGGATAAGGCTTGCTTTGATATTGATGGGGTGCTGTGTGTCGATCCTACAGATGCGCAGAACGATGATGGTCCTATCTACACCGATTTTATTCAGAATGCACCTCCCTTGTATATCCCAGGTGCTTGCATTGGCACTTTGGTTACCTCGCGACTTGAAAAATACCGACCTCAAACCGAAGCTTGGCTCACCAAAAACAATGTGAAGTACAACAAATTAGTGATGCTCGATTTGCCCGATGCCCGTGCCCGCCAAAAAGCCAACAACCATGCTCAACACAAAGCGAATACCTACAAGCAAAGTGAGTATAACTTGTTTTTTGAAAGTTCGCTGCAGCAAGCTTTGGAAATAAACCGCCTCACAAGTAAACCTGTATTTTGTGTCGAAAATTTTGAGATGATATTTGAGGCGCAGTCGCTGGCTTACAATGTGAAAAGTGGTAAGTATTTCCCTGCTTTGAGGCGTATAGCTTTGAAAGTAAGAGATAAATACTTCAGAAAATAACTGTCTGTAGTAAACCCAACATGGTGTTTTTTTATATATTAGCACTTAAATTAATCCCCTACCGGCTAATTTAAACCAGCTCCATGCTACAATGGCTACAAAAATAAAAATCAACCAATAGTTGTAGTATTTTTTTGATTGATTGTTCATAAGCGAAACTCCATAGGCGGCAAAAATTAGCAGAAACGGAAGGGCAGGTAAGTGAAAACGCTCCGACTGGGCAAAAGCACTGAAGGCAATAACCATTAAATAGCCTATTGTAAACGAACCTACTAATAAATAGTCGCGCCAACGGTTTTCTCTTATCACGCGCAGCAGAACAAGTATGACAAAAAACGCCATGATGTTTTTTACATAGTTCCCGCCATGTATTAACTGTTGATTGTCTTGCCCGCTAATATAAATCATAGTGGGGAAGGGGATAACGAATATCATTGGCGCAAAAACAGCGGCTCCGGCATAGGTTGCAAACCTATTGCCACCCTCGCGTGTGGCTCTGTATTCTAACATTTTATCCTGGTTACCCTCGCGAGCAGACCACAGTTCTTGTATTTCTGTAGCAATTGTACCACCAATAAAAAACGATACAGTTACGGCAACCCATATACCCAATACTATTTTTTTCTGCATCTTTAACACTTTTTTGGATGTTAAAAACACCGCAGTAAACAGAGCAAACACAGTGGTAGCTGCCAAAGCAGTGCGATACATAAACAAATAGGAAGCAATGAGCATGATAGGAACTATAGCTTTAAATGTAAAATCGCGACCCCGCATAAGGTAATCGGCACGTTCCACAAAAAGTACAGTTAGAAACACCATTTCGGTTTCTTTCAGGTGCATGGATGTATAATAAATAAAGTTGGGCATGAGCATTGCGAAAATGGCTGCCATTTTGCCTACCTTTTCACCAAAGGTGCGATTAGCTAACTTGTAAACCAGCACACACATCCACGCACTCCATAGCGCTTTGACAATGCGAGCCAAAAATATCGACTTAGCAGTAAGCGCATAGATGATACTTAGGTAAATGGGATAACCCATGTCCGAAATAGAAATGCGACTATCTTGTGTTAAAAACTGAGTTGTTAAATTAAATTTGCCATCCCACAAGCATTCGGCTCCAAACTGTGCAATGCCATGATAGAACATTACATCACCGGGTGAGTATTCGAATGGCTGCCCCGTAAGGAAAGTATATAAAAAATACATGACAGTAACATAAACAGCACGAATAATAAAAGCTGTCCAAAACAATTTTTTTATAAAATTTTTCTCCGGAAGCTCCTCCCACTTTCGGGTAAGTTTTTTTGCTCCGTTAAAAAACCCAAGTACTGCCACTATGCCAAATAGCCACCATATAAGGGGCATGATGTAACTATTGAAGACCGCATTTACTAATAGTAATACCACCAAGTAGAATTTTACTGCTTTGGAAGTGAAGTAATTTGGAAAGTAGTTGAGCAACTTTTTAGTTATTAGTTGTTAGTGATACATAGACGCTTTGAAGCTTGGCAATATGGTTTTCAATTGAAAACTTTTGATGAACTTTGTTTGCTGCTTTGTTTGCTTTTTGATAATATGCTTGTTTGTGCTGCAAAAATAATGAAAATTGATGGAATAAATCCTGTTCGTCTTTTGATTTGTATAAAGTAGCCAACTTTCCGTTTTCCGTAATTTCATTCATCACATCCCAATCGTTTACGAAAATGGGCAATCTACATGACATGGCTTCCACTACGGCAATGCCAAAAGTATCGTAGTCGGTGGAGTAAATAAACGCATCCAAGGCATTTAAAATGTGTGGAACATCATGGCGAACACCCAAAAAGCTTACTTTCTCCGAAATGCCACTTACGCTGCAAAATTCAACGCATTTGTCATAGCGTTCGGCCAAGGCTTCAATGCGTTTACCTACAAATACAAAATGGAAATCAACACCACCATCGGCTAAAAGCTTCAAAAACTTACAAATTGTAAGTTGGTCGCGCACCAAATTAAAATTACCCACAGTTCCAAGAAGTAATGTCTCTGAGGGTAGTTGGAGCTCTGAGCGGAGATTGTTACTATAAGGGGTGCGACTTGAAGTCGCGCTCCAAGTTGCATTATACTCTATGCCCAGTTTATCGAACGAAATACCATTGTAAACCACTTTCTGATTTTTAGTGTTAAGTTTATATTTTTTTGTATAATACTCTTTTTGATATGTACTTACATAGATGTTTAATTGCGTTCGTTTCAGAATAAATTGAAGAATTAGTTTGCCGATCCGACCTTCGTTATAATCGAATCCGTGCAGTGTCAACAGTATTTTAACGCCCGTCCCCAGAATAGCAAAATAGGCAAACAGGGCATCGATTGGTTGCTGCGCATGAACGAGTTGCACGCCGTTTTTCAGAATTAATGTTCGTAGTTTTAGCAAATAACCGAAAATGTTTTTTGTGGGAGCTAACTTGAACATATCAACACCCGATGATTGAAACTCTTGCTCGCAAACACCTGTTTTTCGATAGATGCCAATGGCATCTAAGTTATTGGATGCAGCATTCCGAAATACATCTAACAGCAGTGTTTCAGTACCACCACGATTAAGAGATCCAAGAAGATAGGCTATTTTCATTATAACTACGAATTATCACTTATTTGTGTTTAAAATTAAATATCTGCGTCAACAAACCGAATGCGTGATGCTAATTTTTGGTACAGAAACTACTATTTTATTCCATTATTTGTTCTGATATTTGCTGTTTTTTATTTTTACAGCCCATTTCAATGTTCTGTACCACCATTTTACAACTATGCGTGGTAAAATCCGATGCATCAATCAGCAAGGAATTAAGCCATAAACTGCCAATACTTGAAATAAGTTGATAAAATAGAGAAAAAAATATTCTCTATTGTCTCTACTATTCAACAAAAGCCTGCCCATGTTTTTTACAAGCTTCTATCATATTTGTTTTATGTTTGTCTGAAAATTGAGGATTTCGTAATGTATATTCAGCATGAAACACATTGTCAGCATTCATTTTAATTTTTTCCTTTTCGATGTAAGCATCGAGCGAACAAATTACTTTTGCCGGCGAACCCACAGCCAATGAATTAGCTGGAATGTTTTTCGAAACGATACTCCCGGCACCTATAACCACATCATCACCAATTGATACGCCCGGCAGAATAATTGCTCCCGCACCTATAAAAACCCTGCTGCCAATTTTAATATTGGCAATTCGCGTATAATTCAGAAAAGGTTTTGTGCTGGCATCGTGTGCTAATATATGAACATTGGGTGCTAAAATAACATTGTCGCCAATTTCGATATGCCAACAATGAGATGGGTCGATAACCACTCCCGACATACGGGTTAAATTTTTGCCCACTTTTAAACCTCTTTTAATTAATTTACCTAAGGGTTGTTCACCTCGTAGTTTATCAAGAATTTTTTTAAAAAATGCCATTTTTAAGCGTAGTTTTTTTTATGTTGGATAATAGCTTTTCGAAATTATAGTACATTTTAACAGCCCATATTGGAGCATGATAAATAAACCAGAACGACTTTTTTTGTAGCGAAAAATCAACTTTCTTAATTTGTTTGTTTACTATTTCTGTTTCTGTTTCGCTTAATCTATATCTAATTAAAGTATAAAGACGTAACAAATCTAATAACTTTTTCAATTCTTTATTTTTTAACTCTTCTGATTCTAAGTAATCGAGATTAAAAATAAAATGAGTTGAAGGAGCATAAATTTTTTCAAATACAACGCCTCTGGAATCCAAGTCCACATCCTGATTGTAGTTCGAAAGGGGCTTGTTGAGCAACGCTACCGGGTATTTCAGGGCTATTCGTATCCATAAGTCAAAATCTTCGCCTAATTTCAACATAGGTTTAAAACCTTTTTCCGAAACAAAAATTTCTTTTTTAACAATCGTTGCTCCAGTCCAAAGTGGCATCCACATCGTTTTGGCGTAAACGTGGGAGTAATTAATGTATCCTCGCTCAAAACCAGCTTCCACGCCAATATTAGCCGGAATATGTTTGCCATTTTTCACTTTGTAATAGCTGCTGCCGTATATCCCAGCTTCCGGAAATTCTTCAATCAACCCTTTCATCTCTTCCAGAAAAGTAGGTTCCCACCAGTCGTCGGCATCAAGGAAAGCAATATAATCGTATTTGGCAAGTTTTACTCCATTATTTCGGGTGGTGGAAACACCTTGATTTTCTTGCGTAGTTGCCCCCCAACCTCCTAAAGGGGGAGTAATAGAGGAGATAACACGCTGAGCAATTGCAAAACTATCGTCGGTTGAGCCATCGTCAATCACAATTAGCTCAAACTCTTTGTATGTTTGCGCAGCTACCGACCGTATGGCTTTTTCCACATAGGATGCTTTGTTGTAAAGGGGAATAATTATGGAGAACATGTTGAATTTTTTTTTTTACAAGCGGGTGGCTTGTAGAGCCTCACGCATCTTAGATTACCCGCAATTATTCGCGTGAGGCTCTTCGAGCCACCCACTAATGTCCGTAGCTGCATTGAGCAAAAACTTTTTTATTTCACTGTCCGAAACTGGTTCAACTAAAAATTCAACAGCTTCTGTATAATCAATATTCTTGTGAAATGATAATTGTTGTCGGAAAAGTTTTTCGGAAAATTGTTGTGGAAAAATTAATTTTGCTTTGTTCGAAATTTCTTCAATGGTATAAAAGTCGCGTATAATAAAATACAAATCCACATAATCTTTCCATTTCGACCTGCGACCTAATGCAAATGCTTTCATGGCTGCCAATGTCAATAAATCGGGAATAGTTATATAATTTTCAAGTTTAACAGTATGCTCTAATTGGTAGGGAAACATAAAAAAGGTCAGTTTTACGCCATTTGCAATAAGATGGAGCTGATCTATGTCTTCAAATATAGGAACTTGTTTAAACGGGATTTCGAGCAACAATTTTTTTATACTCGATTTTTTAAGGTTCGAATTCGTAAATAAATCAAAATCGATGGAACGACGGTGCCCGATATGCAATGCAATGGCAGTACCTCCAACCATAAAAAAAGACTTTTTGAATTTTTTTAAATAAGGAAGCAGTTCAATTTGTTCGGTTGAAAAGATGTTAATGTGCATATTTATTAAATACCTGATCGAAAAAATGAATACATAATTCAGAATAATTGCCTTTAGTTCGATCGCTTTTATTAATTGTTTTGTAGAAAATTTTTGCAACCTTCTTTAATCCCATTAGTTTCGAAAGTTCAATAAATGCATCTTTGTCGCCATAATTCAATATTGTTTCAACAAGTGCACTATCACTTATTTCCACCTTCTTATCCTGCGGCGTGTACCAAAATAAGTCGCTGTGTTTCAGTATAAATTCTTTTAATTCAGGCGAGCGCATGATGCTGTCGTTTTTGATTAATTACAATGCAAATATAGCTAATTTTCAGGAGCTGTGCAACTATAAGCGGTTGGATCGCAGAGCCTCATGTGTGTTTGAAATTGCACTGATTTTAATCTTTTATCTGATTTCCGCTTTTAATTACTGAATATTTTGTCTTAAGTCTAAGAAAATAAGACTCAAAATACTTGTAAGATAACCATGCTAATATAATAGATATAAACATAGATAAAACCACAAATAATGTCCATTTTAGATATTCATTTAAAATTAAATTTTTAAATATTGTAGACAAATAAAATAAAACAATTGGATGTATTACATATAATCCATAGGATATTTTTCCCAAGAAATCAAATACTCTTGATTCAAGACTAAATAATGGATTATGTATTTGACCAAGGATTAATATTAATGTTGCAACAGAAATAAGTTCATGAACTAAGATTACAGGGAAATAAACTATATTGAAACCAACTGCAAAATATAAAAGCCAAGATATTAATTGTAAAAATTTATTCGAAAAAATCTTCATGAAAATTACATTTTTTTGAAAATACATGATAGCTCCAAAAGCGCCAATCAACATACAATCAAAACGAGTTTGTTTGATAAACATATAAATATCACTATTTTGTTTTGCAAGTATATATACGATCATTTTTATTGCTAAGTATGTAATTATTAAAATTATTGTCAAGAATAGCAATTTTTTTTTGTTTTTTGAAAAAATAAACGACCAAGGCCAAAACAAATAGAATTGTTCTTCTACGCCAATACTCCAAAAATGTTCCAATAAATGTAACCCTTGTGGAGAAAAGAAATATATGAAATTACCAGAAAGTAAAATATAAAATATTATTGAGGG